>JAJXSP010000194.1 GCA_021784515.1 Myxococcales bacterium
CGCGCAGCTCGACCCGGCCCCACAGCGGCCGCGCCGGCGCCGCGCCGCCCGGCACCTCCACCGGGACCCCGCGCCCGTCGAGCACGCACAGCGCGCCGCGGTCGAGCCCCTCGGCGCCGAGCCGCTCGCCGAGCTTCGGCGCGTCGTAGCGCCACAAGAGAGGCCGCTCGCCGATCTCGGCGCGCAGCGCGCCGGCCACCCGCCTGGCGCGGGCGCGCGCGCCCTGCACCAGGTCCCAGCGCTCGCGCACGTAGAACGCCGTCGGGGCGGCCGTCGCCATGAGCGTGGCGCTCGCCAGCACGGGCGCCAGCATCCGCGGCCGGAACCAGCTGGTGAGGTGGAGCGGGGTCACGGCGCGCGCGTCCCCGTCGGGGGCAGGTAGCCCGCGGCGCGCGTGATGGCGCGCCCCTCGTCGGAGGCGATGAAGGCGAGGAGCGGGCGGAGGCGTTCGACGCGATCGCGCCGCGCCACCAGCGCGAGCGGGCGCTGGAGCGGCCACGAGCCGTCGGCGACGGCCTCCAGCGAGGGGCGCCGCCCGTCGAGGGCGAGCGTGCGCAGCGGCGCGTGCGAGGCCACGAGCGAGCCGAGGTTCGAGACGCCCAGCGCGCGCGGCGTCGAGGCGATCGCCTCCACCATCGCCGCGTCGTGGTAGAGCACGCGCAGGTTGCCGTCGGCGAGGGCGGCTTCGCGCGCGCCGGCCATACAGGGGATGGCGCGATCGAGGACGCCGTTGGCCGACTCGCCGCGATCCCGCAGCAGGAGGACCGCGTGGCCGCCATCGGCGAGCAGGCGATGCGCGCCGCGGTGGAGCGCGCACAGATCGTCCGACGAGATCCGGTCGAAGGCAGCCTCCGGGTTCGCAGCGAGGAGGATCACGTCGCGACCGAGCGGCACCTCCTCCAGCCCGAGGCCGCGCTCCTCGTCGTTGAGCGCGCGCGACACCAGCCCAACGTCGACCGCCCCGTCGGCGGCCGCGCGCACGCCGCCCGCCGAGCCGATCGACGCCTCCACCACCAGCCGGGGCGACCCGCCCCTCGCCGCCCAGGCCGCCGCCAGCGCCCGCCCGAGCGGCACCATCGCCCCCGACCCGGCCGCGTGAACGATCCCGTCCACGGGCCGAGCGAGCGGCGTCCCGACGATCGGCGAGGCCACCGACGGAGGCGCCGGATCGCCGCTGCACCCCACGAGCGAACCCAGCAGCAGCAGGATCAGACGCACGCGGGGAGCCTAGACCGCAGCCACACCCGGCGCAACGAGCCCGCGTCACCGGAAGGTTGATGGAGCACCGAATGGTTTGGATCCGGTCGCGAGACGCAGGGTCGTGGAGCCGATCGTCGCGCCCCTCTGGAGACGCGACCGAGGCATTCAAGCCATTCGGCCTAGGCCGGTGATGCGCGCCGCGGCAGCCGTACCGTCGCTACCGCCCCACCGCCGTCGGCGTCGCCGATCTCGATCTTCCCCCGATGCTCGCTCACGATGCGATGGACCGTCGCCAGCCCGAGCCCCGTGCCGGTCTTCTTCGTCGTCGCGAACGGCTCGAAGAGGCGCGCGCGGTCCTGCTCGGCGATCCCCGCGCCGCGGTCGCGGATCGCCACCCATGCCCACTCGCCGTCGGAGGCGGCCTCGGCGCCGAGCGTGATCGCGATCGGCTCGCCGCCCGGCGACGCCTCCGCCGCGTTGCGCAGCAGGTTCCACAGCACCTGCCGCAGCTGCCCCGGGTCGGCGTCCACCCACAGCGGCGCCGACGGCGCGAGCTGAAGGCGTCCCGCGCCGAGCCGGCGATCGTTCTGGAACACGCGCACCGTCTCGGCGACGGCGACGCCCAGGTCGAGCGGGGTCGGGTCGGGCAGGCGCGGTCGCGCGTACTCCAGCAGGCTGGTGATCTGGGCGTTCAGGCGATCGATCTCGCGCCCGACGATGTCCCACAGCTCGGCGCTCTGACCCTCCCCGCGGTCATCGCTCATCGACCGCAGGAGCTCGATCGATCCCGAGATCGCCGCCAGGGGGTTCCGGATCTCGTGGGCGACTCCGGCGGCGAGGCGGCCGATGGCGGCCAGCCGCGCGTCGCGCTCCACCTGCTGCTGCATGCTGCGCAGCTCCGTGAGGTCCTGGAAGCTCACCACGCGCCCCAGCGCCGCGCCCTGGGCACTGGTGAGCGGCGACACCGAGAGGCCGACGATGCGCTCGGCGCCGTCGGGGTGCGCGACCGGCACCTCGAGGCGGTGGAGCGGCGAGCGCGCGCCGTCGGCGCACGCGGCTTCGAATCCCGTCCAGACCTCGTCCACGCGGCGGCCCACCGCGCGGGCGGGATCGCACCCCAGGATCTCGGCGCCCGCGGGGTTGATCGATTGCACGCGCCCGTCGGGCGAGAGGGTGAGGAGGCCGGCGGTCAGGGAGCGCACCACGTCGGCGTGGAGCGTGGCGAGGTCCTGCAGCCGCGCGCCCTGCTCGACGAGGTTCTCGCCGGCGCGGCGAAGCTCGACGGCGAGCCGGCTCGCCAGCACCGCGGTAGCGAGGATCGCCACCAGGTTGACCGCCAGCGTCCGCATCAGCAGCGATGGCGGCGCGTGTTCGAGCGCCGTCGTCGGGAGCGGCAACCAGCCCTCGCGCCCGGCGATCGCGAGCGCGAGGTAGAGGACCATCGCCGCGGCGCCGGTGGGCAGCGTGGCCCGGCTCAGCACCGACGAGGCGCCGACGATCACCAGCAGGTAGAGGAAGACGAACTCCGAGTCGACACCGTCCGTGACGTGGATCAGCACCGTCGCGGCGCCCAGGTCGCAGAGCAACTGCGCCAGCGCGAGGCGGCGCGCGCCCGTCGGCGAGTGGCGCAGGCGCTGGAGCAGGATCGCCCACAGCAGGGTCAGCGCGTAGGTGACGCCGACGGCCGCGAAGAGCGTCGGCGCGCGTTCGATCGGCGCCGCATCGTCGCCTGCGGGGACGTCGCTCGCCGCCAGCCCGGCCGCCACCGCCGCCCCGAGAAGGAGCGTGGTGACGACCACCCGGAACAGCATGAGGTAGGTGAGCCGCCGGACGATGTCCGACGGGCCGCCCGACGGCGCGGCCTCGGCCTTCCCCGCGGGCGCGCTGCCCGTCGGGATCACTCGCCCTTGATGTTGCCGGCCAGCTCGAAGATCGGCATGTACATCGCGATGAGCAGGCCGCCGACGATGCCGCCGAGGAACACCATCATCAGCGGCTCCATCAGCTTGGTGAGGGCGGCGACGGCGACGTCGACCTCCTCCTCGTAGAAGTCGGCGATCTTCTGCAGCATGTTGTCCATCGCGCCGGTCTGCTCCCCGACGCCGATCATCTGCACGACCATCGTCGGGAAGACCTTCGTCTCGAGCAGCGGCTCGGTCATCGTGCGGCCTTCGGAGATCTTCGCGCGTGCGTAGAGGATGGCGTTCATCACGACGGTGTTGCCGGCGGTGCGGGCGACGATCTCGAGCGCGTCGAGGATCGGCACGCCCGACGAGAGCAGCGTGCCGAGCGTGCGCGTGAAGCGCGCCACCGCGACCTTGCGCAGCAGCGGCCCGAACAGCGGCGAGCGCAGGATCACGCGGTCGAAGATCGCCTTGCCGCGCTTGTCGGCCAGGAAAAGGTTGAACCCGACGACGGAGCCGACGATCGACCCGACGATGAGGAGGGCGTGCGCCTGGAATCCCTCGGAGATGGCGATCACGACCTGGGTCGGCGCGGGCAGGGCCCCGTTGCCGAAATCCTTGAACATGTTTTGGAAGACCGGGATGACCTTCCATAGCAGCAAGATCACGACGACGACGGCGATGCACACGACCGCGATCGGGTAGATCAGCGCGCCCTTGACCGTGCCCTTGAGCTTCTCGGCCTTCTCGATGTAGAGCGCGAGGCGCGCCAGGATGCGATCGAGGATGCCGCCCGCCTCGCCGGCGGCGACGAGGTTGACGTACAGGTCGTTGAACACCTTCGGGTGCTTCTTCAGCGCCTCGGAGAAGTGCGAGCCGGACTCGAGGTCGACCTTGATGCCCATGAGGATGTTCTTGAAGGTCTTGTTGGGCTGCTGCCCGCCGAGCAGGTCGAGGCACTGCACGATCGGGAGGCCGGCGTCGATCATCGTGGCCATCTGGCGCGTGAAGACGACGAGGTCCTTGCTCGACACGCCGCCGCCGAACGACGGCAGCTGGAGCTGCTTCGCCTGCTTCTTGATCTTCGTGACGGAGATGTTTTGCTGGCGCAGGCGCGCGGTGACGTCGGGCTCCGCCGCCGCCTCCATCACGCCCTTCTTGATCTCTCCGGCGCGGGTTCGCCCCTCCCAGACGAACGCCGCCATCAGCGCGCCACCGGCTTCAGTTGTCCGCCGTTCGCGATCATGGTGCGCAGCTCCTCCTGGTCGGACGAGGTGTTGAGGGCGTCCTCGAGAGTGATGAGGTGCCTCAAGTAAAGCGAGCAGAGCGACTGGTTGAGCGTCTGCATCCCGCTCTTCCCCTGACCCATCTGCATCTGCGAGTACATCTGGTGGATCTTGTCCTCGCGGATCAGGTTCCGGATCGCCGCCGTCGGCACCAGCACCTCGAGCGCGAGGCAGCGGCCGCCGTTGATGCGCGGGATGAGCATCTGCGAGAGCACTCCCTCGAGCACGAAGGAGAGCTGCGCGCGGATCTGAGGCTGCTGGTAGGACGGGAACACGTCGATGATGCGGTTCACCGTCTGCAGCGCGCTGTTGGTGTGCAGCGTGGCGAAGCAGAGGTGGCCGGTCTCGGCGATGGTGAGCGCGGCCTCGATCGTTTCGAGGTCGCGGAGCTCGCCGATGAGCACCACGTCGGGGTCCTGGCGCAGGATGTACTTCAGCGCCTTCTTGAAGGTCTGCGTATCGGCGCCGACCTCGCGCTGGTTGATGAGGCAGTTCTTGTGCTCGTGGATGAACTCGATCGGATCCTCGACCGTCATGATGTGGCCGCGCTCGTCCGTGTTGATCTTGTCGATCATCGCGGCGAGGGTGGTCGACTTGCCCGAGCCCGTCGGCCCGGTGACGAGGATCAGCCCGCGCGGCTTCTTGCACATCTCCGCGACGATGGCCGGCAGGCCCAACTCGTTGAACGTGCGGACCTTGAACGGGATGAGGCGGAAGGCGCCGCCGACGGCGCCCTTCTGCATGAAGAGGTTGGCGCGGAAGCGCGCGAGCCCCTTCACGCCGAAGGAGAGGTCGATCTCCAGCTCCTCCTCGAATCGCCCCTTCTGCGCGTCGGTGAGCACGCTGTAGCAGATCGCCTTGGTGTCATCGACGGTGAGCGGGTCGGTCTTGAGCTTGATCAGCGACCCGTCGATCCGGATCTGCGGCGGCGACTCCTTGGTGATGTGGAGATCGCTCGCGCCGTTGTCGACCATCGTCTTGAGGAGCTGCTGCAGGGACGGCGGCATTCGATCCTCGGGCCTCAGTCACCGACGGTGACGCGCCCGACCTCTTCGGGCGTGCACATGCCCTCGGCGATCTTGGTGAGCCCCGACATGCGGAGTGTCTTGATGCCCTGGCGGATCATCTCCGCCTTCAGTTCGGCGGCCGAGGCGCCCTGGAGCACCAGCTCCTTGAGCGAGTCGGTGAACGGCATGACCTCGTAGAGCGCGATGCGCCCCTTGTAGCCGGTGTTGGCGCAGGTGCGGCACCCCTTGCCCTTGAACATCTTCACCTGCTGCGCGAGCTCGGGCTTCATTCCGAGGTCGATCAGCACCTTCGGGTTCGCGTCGACGGGCGCCTTGCACTCGACGCAGATCTTCCGCGCGAGGCGCTGCGCCAGGATCATGTTCACCGACGCGGTGACCAGGAACGGCTCGACGCCCATGTTGAGGAGGCGGCTGATGGTGGCCGGCGCGTCGTTCGTGTGCAGCGTCGAGAGCACCATGTGGCCCGTGAGCGCCGCCTTCACCGCGATCTCGGCGGTCTCGAAGTCGCGGATCTCGCCGACCATGATGATGTCGGGATCCTGGCGCAGGAAGCAGCGGAGCGCGGCGGCGAAGTTCAGGCCGATCGCGTCGTGCATCTGGCACTGGTTGATGCCGGCGAGGTTGTACTCGACGGGGTCCTCGGCGGTGGAGATGTTCTCGGTGGTCTTGTTCAGCTCCGAGAGCGCCGAGTAGAGCGTCGTCGTCTTGCCCGAGCCCGTCGGACCGGTCACCAGCGTCATCCCGAACGGCCGGTGGATCGCGAACAGGAAGTCCTTGAGCGACTTCTCCTCGAAGCCGAGCCGCGTCATGTCGAGCTGGAGGTTCGACTTGTCGAGGAGGCGGAGGACGATCTTCTCGCCGAACAGGCCGGGGAGCACGGAGACGCGGAAGTCCATCTCCTTGTCCTTGCCGACCTTGAGCTTGATGCGTCCATCCTGCGGCAGGCGTCGCTCGGCGATGTCGAGCGACGACATGATCTTCACGCGCGAGGTGATTGCGTTCTTCAGCTTCATCGGCAGCTGCTGCTCCTCGTGGAGCACGCCGTCGACGCGGTAGCGCACGCGGAACGACTTCTCGTAGGGCTCGATGTGGATGTCGGACGCGCGCTTCTTGATCGCGTTGAGGAGGATGACGTTGCAGAGCTTGACGACGGGCGCCTCGTCGGCAGCCTTCTCGAGATCGACGACGTTGATCGAGCCGTCGTCCTCCTTGGCGACGTCCACCTCCTCGTCCTCGATGCCGTCGAGGACGTCTTTGTAGGAGACCTGCTTTTCGTAATATTTGTTGATCGCCTCGTCGATCGCGACCTCGGAGGCGACCACCACTTCGATGTTGTGGCCGGTGAGGAACTTGAGGTCGTCGATGGCGTAGATGTTCGAGGGATCGCTCATCGCCACGATCAGCGACGAGCCGGTCCGGTTCACCGGCACGACCTCGTGCTTGCGCGCCACCTCGACGGGGACGAGCTTGATCACCTCCGGATCGATCTCGAACTCGGAGAGGTTGATCGACGGGACGCCGTACTGCTTCGAGAGGAACGACGTGAGCTCGCTCTCGCCGATGATCCCGAGCTTGGTCAGGCTGTAGCCGAGCCGGCCGCCGCTCTTCTTCTGTTGCTCTTGGGCCTTCTGGAGCTGCTGGAGCGAGATGAGATTCTCGCGGACGAGGAGTTCACCGAGTCGGCTCATGTCTCCCTGCTTGTTCGATCCCTGCGGAACGATATCAAGCGCGTGATCGGGGGTCAAGGAAGCGGTCACCGTCGGAAAAGGGGCCGCGCGAGCCCGCGGCGGAGGCTCGCGATGGGGGAGATCGGCGTGGCAGGAAGGAGCCGGCGGCGCGCCCGAAATGATGGCGTCCGCCTCCCGCTCGTTTAGGATGCGCCCAAGGAGCGACGACGAATGATCGGCGAGCGATTCGGAACCCACCGGGTGATCGACCCACCGGGCGCGCTGCCGCAGGCGGCGTGGCGGCTCGACAACGACGTCCGCCGCGTCTTCGACGACGAGGTCGTAATCGACGTCGAGACGCTGAACATCGATTCGGCGAGCTTCCGCCAGATGGAGGAGCGCGCGGCGAAGGAGGCGGGCGCCGGCGGCGACCGCCCGGACGTGGAGCAGCCCGCTTTGGCGGGCTTGTCCGGGACGGCGGCCGGGGTGGAGCGGCTGCTCCTCTCCACCGTCGGAGAGCGCGGCAAGCAGCACAACCCGGTGACCGGGTCGGGCGGCATGCTGGTCGGGCGGATCGCGCGCATCGGTCCGGCCGCGACGTGCGCGCGGGAGGCGGGCGTCACCGTCGGAGAGCGCGTGGCGACGCTGGTGTCGCTGACGCTCACGCCGCTTTCGATCGAGCGCGTGCGCGCGGTGCACCTCGATACCCACCAGATCGACGTCGAGGGGCGCGCCATCCTCTTCGCCTCGGGCGCGCTGGCGCGGCTGCCCGCGGGGCTCGACGACCGCGTGGCGTTGGCCGCGCTCGACGTGGCGGGCGCGGCGCCGCAGGTGGCGCGCCTCACCCGTCCCGGCGCGGCGGTGCTCGTCCTCGGCTGCGGCGGAAAATCGGGGCTGCTGGTGGCGGCGGCCGCAAAGCGCGCAGGCGCGGGCGTCGTGGTGGGCGTGGAGCGCAGCGACGGCGCGGCGGCCCCGGCGCGACGCCTCGGCGCGTGCACGAGCGTGGTGGTCGCCGACGCGGCGGACGCACTGGCCGTGTCGCGCGCCGCCGTCGCGGCGGCCGGGCGCGAGTTCGATCTCGCGGTGAGCTGCGTCAACGTCGAGAACGCCGAGATGGGCGCCATCCTCGCCACGCGCGACGGCGGCACCGTCTACTTCTTCTCGATGGCGACGAGCTTCACCCGCGCCGCCCTCGGAGCCGAGGGGGTCTCGCGCGACGTCGCGATGCTGATCGGGAACGGCTACTGCCCCGGCCACGCCGCGGCGACGCTCGCGCTCCTCGACGAGGAGCCGGTGCTGCGGGAGATCTTCGGGGAGCGGTTCGGGGGGAAGGGCGGAAGAAGGGCGGGCTAGAGGTCGGCGCCGGCGTCGGCGCCTTCGGACATGTCGGCCTGCGACGGGAGCGCGCAGGCCGCCGGCGGCGTCGCGCTCTTGTCGATCTCGAGCGTGTAGGTGTTGACCGAGTCCATCCCCTGCGCGTTCTTCTCGCCGACGATGACGACGTAGTAGTCGCCGGTGAGCGCCTTGCCGCTCGCGACGCACGCGCCGTCGCCGAGGTCGTCCTTGTTGCTCGTGCCGGGCAGCATCGCGCCCGACGCGTCGAACAGCGCGACGCCGATGTCGCCGTGCGCGGCGACGTACGCCAGGGTGACCTTCACGAACTCGTTGTTCGCGTTCACCGCGAACACGTCGATGTCGCCGGCCGGGTAGATCGCGAGCGGCTTCTCGGGCGGGTTGCCGTAGGCGACGCCGTTGTCGAAGTTGCCGGTCGCCTGCGCGATGGCGTTGTTCGGCTCGAGCCCCTGGTCGGGCCAGTTGCTGTCGCTCAGCGCGGGAACGAGCGGCGTGTAGGCGCTCGGGTAGGGCATCGACTTCGGGATCGCGAGGCCTGTGGTCAGCATCGCGCCGTCGCCGACGGTGCCAATGTCGCTGATCCGCATGCAGTAGAACGTCCCGCTGCGGTTCGGATCGTGGCTGGGATTCTTGTACGAGATGGTCGGCGGAACGTTGCCGCTGGCATCGGTGCACATGGGGCCGCACGCACAGATGTAATTGTCGGGGCAATCGGGGAGGCTGGGGCTGCACAGAAACGGATCGTTTCCCAGGTCGCCCGCGTCGTAGCAGCCGAGCGCTCCGAGGCTCACGCAAAAGATTATCGGGAGTCGAGATTGGCTACGCATAGGTCCGGCTCCTAGAACGAGAACCCGGCGCCGACGCCGGCCGTGGTCGGGGAGATGATCGGCGAGACCATGAAGTTGCGGATCGACGAGGTCTCAGGCGGCGCGGCGGGACGGTCATCCGACGGCGGCGCGGCCTCAGTGGGCGGCTGGTCCTCGACGGTCCGGTGCCGCACGTGGTGCTTCTTGGGCGGCGGAGCGTTCTTCGCCTTCTGAATGATGATGTCGGCCGTGATGCACGCGATGCCCGCCGCGGTGAGGACGCCGCCGATGGGGAGGATGATCTCTCCCGCTAAGTTGTACATGTGCCCGTTGTACTGGAAGTCGGCGTCGTTGGGCGACGCGCCGGGATCGTTGAAAATGTACGGTTGGCCGGCGATCGCGCACTGGCCAGGTGTCGTGCACGCGTCCCCGGCGACGGCGTTTGCCTCATTTCTGGATGCGAGGAGCAGGCCGACGCCGCTCGCAATTCCGGCGACACCGCCTGCGGCGAGCCCCACGCCGACCCAGCCCAGCGTGGTGAACGGCGACTTGCCCTTCTTCTCGCTCTTGTTCCCCGCGCGCGTCTCGGGCGCGGGGCCGCCGAGCGGCGGCGGCTCGTCGTCCTCGGAGCGGAAGGTCGGGCGCTCGTCGTCGATGTTGTGCTTCGGTCGCGCCGGTGGCTGCTCGACCTGCGGTTGCTCGCCGCCCTCCTCGTCGCCCCCCTCCTCACCCTCCTGCGACGAGTTCATCGGCTTTGCGCTCGCATCGATCATCACGATGTTCGGATCGGTCTGCGAGCCCGAGTTCTTGAGGACGTTGCCGGTCCGGTCTTTCGCCTCGATGTAGTACTGGATCGACTTCCCCGCCAGCATGTCGGCCGGGATGCGCGCGATCTTCTCGCCGCCGTGGCGCTTCATCACGACCGCCGTGAACTCGGCTTGGCCGGGGCCGCGGAAGTAGAGGACCACCTTGACGCCCTTCATCACCGGGGTCTGCACCCGCACGTCGACGGGCCGGCCCGGCGGCACGGCGTCGATCGGCGTGTGGTTCCACTCGCTGGTCGCGGCGGCTGAAGCGGCCGGGGTGGCCGCGGCGGGACCTGCGGTTTCGGGCGCCGGGCGATCGTCGGCCGGCGGGGTCGCCTCGTCGGCCGGCGGCGCGGCGGGCGCGGCGCGCCTCGGCGGCGGCGGCGCCTCGGCGGGGGGCTGGTCCGCCTCCGGCGGGGTA
>JAJXSP010000195.1 GCA_021784515.1 Myxococcales bacterium
CGATGCCGTCGTCGACGAGGATCACCGTGCGGCCGGTCACGTCGAGCGGCGGCCGTCCCCCGCGGTAGCGACGCACGCGCCGTTGCAGCTCCGCCTCCTCGCGCGCCGAGATCTCCTCGATCTCCTAGTCGAAGACGCCGAGCAGGTTGCGCACGCGCTGGTCGATGTAGACCGCGCCACCCTCGGCGATGGCGCCGACCGCCAGCTCCGGCTGCGACGGTGCGCCGAGCTTGCGCGCCACCAGCACGTCGAGCGGCGCGCCGAATGCGCGCGCCACTTCGGCGCCGACGACGACGCCGCCGCGCGGCAGCGCCACCACCACTGGCTGCTCGTCCCGATAACAGGCGAGGAGCTGTGCAAGCTCCCGCCCGGCGGCCTGACGATCGGCGAAGCGCATCGGCGTCACCGACGGAAGAGTGCAAGCGCGGGGCCTTCACGGAGCGGCGAGGCGGCTTGTCGGCCCGGCGGCGGCCATGGATACTCGGCCCATGCGCGCGTCACCGCTCCTCATGCTCGTGCTCGTCGCCGGTTGCAAGCTCCCCTCGTCGAAGGCGCAGCTCGGTCCCTTCAACGCCGACCGCTACGAGTTCGCCGCCCCCGACGGAGGCAAGCAGTACTGCTTCGTCTTCGGCGTCGAGACGAACGAGCCGGCGCGCCTGTGCGGCGACGGCGGTCCGACGCCCGACCACAACGGAGTGCTCTTCGAGGCGGTGGCGCCGCTGCCGGGCAACGAGTTCGTCGAGAAGGTGGGCGCGCCGCTGCCTCCCGGCTACTACCTGCTCAAGCTCATCGGCACCGAGCGCGTCGACGCGTGGTCGCTCGGCACGCTCGGCATGAAGGAGTGGATCGCCGGCAAGCGGCTGCTCACGGTGGACACCGACGCGCAGCACACGACGCGCGTGCGGGTGATCGATCCCGCCTCGCGCGCCGACCGCACGTTCGAGGTGAAGACCACCACCTCGGAGTTCCTGCCGGTGCGCGCCCCCGAGGACGCGGCGCTCCTCCTGGTCCAGAAGAACGGCGGCGAGGAGCTGCTGCTGCTGGAGCACCCCGTCGACAACCCGATCCTGACGGTCTCATCGGTGAGCGAGGGCAAGACGCCGGGCAACCGCAAGCTCTACGCGGCGGGCTCGATCGACCGCCTCCACAACGGCGTGTTCCAGCCGCCCACCGGTTTCTTCGGCCACATCACCTGGAACGGGACGAAGCCGCTCTACGACGGCGCGCCGCTCGGGCCGTTCGAGGAGTCGCGGCTCTGATCCGAATCAGCCGCGCACGAAGCGCGCGCCGCCGTCGGCCCGCGCGTCGAGTACGAGGCGCCCCTCGACCGGGTTGCCGTCGGGCCGGAACTCGGCCTTGCGCGTCTTTCCCTTCGTGACGAGATCGCGGAGCTGTGCCTCGGTGAGGCGGCGGCCGGCCGTCTCGAACCACACCACGAACGAGCAGCCCTCGCGCCAGCGACGGCAGCCCCAGCCGCGCTTGCCGGCCATGAGGCGCCCGGCGCCGCAGCGCGGGCAGGCCAGCTCGCCGATCGCCGTCGCGGTCTTCGGGGCGCTCGGCGCGCGCTCGCGCGGCGGGCGTCGACGGGGCTTTCCGCGTCCCTTGCCGCGCCAGGTGCGCTCCATCGGGGCGTGCGCCTCGGATCGCGCGGCGGGCGCCGGCGGGGCCATGGCGCGGATCGCCTCGACCGTCTGGCGCACGTAGTCGGCGATGTCGGCCATGAAGCGCGCGCGCGACTCCTCGCCGCGCGCCACCCGCCCGAGGCGCGCCTCCCACGCTCCCGTCAGCTCGGGCGAGGCGAGGCTCGCCACCGGCAGCGCGCCGATCAACCCCTCGCCCGTCGCCGTCGCGCGCAGCTGCTTCTTCTCGCGCGTCGCGTAGCCGCGCTGGATCAGCGTCTCGATGATCGCCGCGCGCGTCGCCGGCGTACCGAGCCCGCCGTCCCTCATCGCCGCGCGCATCTCCTCGTCCTCGAGCGCGCGCCCGGCCGACTCCATCGCCGCGAGCAGCGTCGCTTCGGTGTGGCGGCGGGGCGGCTGCGTCTTCTTCGCCAGCGGTTCGAAGGCGCCGTCGAGCGGCTGCCCTTCGACGAGCGGAGGCAGCGGCGTGACCGGCTCGTCGTCGTCCTTCGCGCGGGCGTCCGCTCCATCGAGGCCCGCCACCTCCTGCCACCCGGCGACGAGCCGCACGCGCCCGCGCGCGACGAAGCGATCGGGCGGCGGAGGAACGCGATCGACGAGCGGCGCTTCGTCGGGGGCGTCCTTCCCGTCGCGCGCCGGCTCGTCGGGCGGCGGCGGGAGCGCGGCCGTCGACGGCGCACCGACGCGGATCACCGCCACCGTGATCGCGAACTCGGCGTCCGGGTGGAACGCGCCGAGGAAGCGACGCGCCACGAGATCGAACAGCCTCCGCTCGTCGCCATCGAGCGAGTCGAGGCGCACCGGCTTGCCGGTCGGGATGATCGCGTGGTGGTCGCCGACCTTCGCGTCGTCGACCACGCGACGCGACGGGCGGGGCGGCCGCGCGACGAGCGGCGCGGCGAAGGGCGCGTAGTCGGGCAGCGCGGCGAGCGACGCGAAGAGCTTCGGCAGCTCCTTCGCCACGTCGCTCGTGAGGTGGCGGGAGTCGGTGCGCGGATAGGTGAGCACCTTGTGCCGCTCGTAGAGCGCCTGCGCCAGGTCGAGGGTGCGCTGCGCGCTCCAGCCGAAGCGGCGGTTCGCCGTTCGCTGGAGCGAGGTGAGGTCGAACAGCAGGGGCGGCGGCTCGCGCACCGTCTTGCCGCGCACGCGCTCGACGCGCGGGCCCTCGGGGTTCCCGGCGTGGCGGCGATCGCGGCAGCGCGCCACCACCGTCTCGGCGATGGCGGCGCTCCCGAGCCGCGTCGCCTTGCCGACGGTGAAGGTGGCCGGGAAGCGCGCTCCCGAGGCGCTCGAGAAGGTGCCGCGCACCTCCCAGAAGTCGCGCGGCACGAAGGCGCGGATGGCCCGCTCGCGCTCCACCAGCATCGCCAGCGTGGGCGTCTGCACGCGACCGATCGAGTAGAGCGTGTCGCCTCCCGCGGCGCGCGCGCGCACGGTGATCGCGCGCGTGGCGTTCATCCCGACGAGCCAGTCGGCCTCGGAACGCGCGCGCGCGGCGTCGGCCAGCGCGTCGAAGCGCGAGGCAGGCTGAAGCTCGGCGAAGCCGCGCCGGATCGCCTCGTCGGTGAGCGACGAGATCCACAGCCGGAAGGCCGGCGGCCCCCCGCGCGCGTCCGACGCCGGACCGCGCGCCCACTGCACGACGTAGCGGAAGATCAGCTCGCCCTCGCGCCCCGCGTCGCAGGCGTTCACGACCGAATCGAAGCGCCCGTCGCGCAGCAGCGCCGCAACCTCCTTTAGTTGATCGACGCCGTGCTTCGCGGGTCGCAGCTTGAACTCTGCGGGCAGCATCGGCAGCGTCTCGAGGCGCCACGCCTTCCAGCGCCCGTCGTAGGCCGCCGGCTCCTCCAGCTCGACGAGGTGCCCGACGCACCAGGTGATCACGCGCCCCGCACCCTCGTAGCGCCCGCGCCCCGCCGGCCGCGCGCCGAGCACGCGCGCGAGGTCGCGCGCCACCGATGGCTTTTCGGCGATCACGAGCTGCATCGCGGACCGCTCCTCCGGCGCGGCACCGCCTGTTTACCACGGCCCGCCGCCGCGTCGGCAGGCATGACGCGAGGAGGGAGCGGCCCGTCACCGGCTTGACGCTCCGGCCGGAGCGCGATCCCTCAACCCCCGTTCGCCGCGCCTCACGGTGGTTGGCACGGCGGCTGCTCGGTTGCCGTGGCATGTTTACGACGACGATGAAGGTCGGTCACCGCGCCTCGCAGCGCGTCGCCGCGATGCTCCCGGTCACGTGGATCCGCGCGGGCCGCCGGGCCGGCTGCTTTACCGGCGACATCAGCGCCGAGGGAATGTTCCTCCGCACCGAGGCCGAGGTCGAGCCGGGCAGCCTCATGCACGTCGAGGTTCGCGTTCCGGGCGGCGAGCTGCTGACCATGTTCGTCCGGGTCCGCTTCGTCGGGCGCACCGAGAGTGGCCGCGGGATCGGCGTGCAGATCTACGTCATCTCCGAGGACGATCAGCGCGCCTGGACGCGCTGCTATCGGCGCAAGCTGGCGGCGCACGCCGCGACCGTCCCCGCGACGCAGGCGGTGTCGGCGTGAACCCCGCCAACGCTCGCGCCCACGAGCGCGTCCCGCTCTCCGTCGCGGTGGACCTCGAGTCGGAGCACAACTTCTACGCCGGCATCACGAACAACATCAGCGAGGGCGGCCTGTTCGTCGCCACCGCGGTGCCGCCGCCGCTGGGCGCCGTCGCGGAGATCCACCTGACGCTGCCCGGCGAGCCGAACCCCTTCGCGATCCGCGGCGTGGTGCGCTGGCTGCGCGACGCGGCCCAGTCCAACGAGGACGCCCCCGTCGGCTGCGGCGTGCAGTGGCTGGAGATGTCGCGCGACGCCTTCAACGCCATCCGCGCCTTCGTCACCCAGCGCGACACGCTGTTCGTGGACACCGACGACGAAACGACCTGACCGCCGCTCCCCTCCTCGCCGGATCCCCCTGGCCCGCTCCGCCACTCACCGCAACCGATCGTTCACCAGCCGTGCGAGCGGATCGGGCGCCGCTGGAGGCGTGACGCCCGGCGCGGCCACCTCGGCGTGCTGGTCGGCGCCGAGCGCGCTCCGCTTGCCCCGTCCCTCGACCGCCACCGTGCCCCGCGCCGCGTCCACCCGCGCGAAGCCGCGCCCCGCGCGTACGGTGAAGCGCCCGTCGGTGGTGGCGGCGTCGGCCTCGCGGGTGAGCACCGAGCCCGCGCCGTCGACGGCCACCGCGCCCTCGTGCAGGAACAGGCGGAGCGGGCGGAGCTGGAGCAGCTCGACGTCGCCGTGGACCGCGACGCGCGTGCGGCCATCGGGCAGCGCCAGCACGAGGCATGCGCTCGCGCTCGCCGCGGGCGGATCCTCGACGGAGAGCCGCTCGCCCGCGCCGACCGCGTCGCCGGGAGCGAGGCGCGCAGCCGCGTGGCCGCCCGATGAAGCCGCGCCATCGACCGCCACCACCCGCGCCAGCGACGGCGGCGGCAGCGCACGCGCTCGGACCCACGCCAGCGCGCCGGCGAGGCTGACGGCGGCCACGGCGAGCGGCAGCCAGACCTCGATCTTCCACCGCGGCATCACATCCGGAGATTAGCAGTAAGCTCCCAAGCCACCGCGAGACGAGGACAGGATGAAGGTCGAGCTGATCAAGGAGTACCGCTTCGAGGCGGCGCATCGCCTGCCGCACGTTCCCGCCGGCCACAAGTGCGCGCGCCTGCACGGCCACAGCTTCCGGCTCGAGCTGGAGGTGCACGGCCCGGTCGACGAGCACACCGGCTGGTTCATCGACTTCGGCGTGCTCGACGAGCTGGTGATGCCGCTCGTCGCGCAGCTCGACCACCACTGCCTGAACGAGATCACCGGGCTCGAGAACCCGACCTCCGAGAACCTGGCGCGCTTCGTCTGGCAGCGCGTGAAGCCCGCCCTCCCGTCGCTGGTGGCGGTGATCGTGTGGGAGACGTCCGACGCCCGCTGCGTGTACCGGGGCGAGTGATGGAGACGGTCAAGCTCCTCACGCTCAACCTGTGGGGCGAGCAGCCGCCCCTCACGCGGCGGATGGAGCTGGTCGGCGACGCCATCCAGGCGCTCGCTCCCGACGTGGTGACGCTCCAGGAGGTGCGCGTGATCCCCGGCGCGCTGCCCAACATGGCCGAGACGCTGGCGGCGCGCTTCGGGCTGCACGTGGCGTGGGCGCCGGCGACGCCGTGGGGCGGCGGCGACGAGGGGCTGGCGATCCTCTCGTCGCTGCCGATCGCGCACCGCGCCTCGCGCGAGCTGCCGCACGCCACGCCGATGGAGCGGCGCATCGTGCTCGGCGCGGCGATCACCACCCCGTCGGGCGAGCTGGGCGTGTTCACCACGCACCTCAACTACCGCCTCGCCGACGGCGGCAAGCGTGAGGACCAGGTGGCCGCGGTCGACGCCTTCATCGCCGACTGGGCGGCCGAGCGCTCGTCGCCGCTGCCGCGCCTCCTCGCCGGCGACCTCAACGCCACCCCCGACTCCGACGAGGTTCGCTTCCTGCGCGGCAAGCACTCGCACGGCGGCCGCCGCACCTACTGGCAGGACGCATGGGAGCGGCTGCACCCCGACGAGCGCGGCCACACCTGGTCGAGCGCCAACCCGTTCACCGAGCGGCTGCACTGGCTCGATCGCGATCGTCGGATCGACTACGTGCTCGTGTCGCCGCTCCAGCGCGACCACCGCGGCGAGGTGCTCGACTGCCGGATCGTGCTCGACCGCCCCGACCGCGACGGCGTGTTCGCCTCCGACCACTTCGGCGTGCTCGCCGAGATCCGGATCGCGCCGACGACGTAGCCTTGCGCCGTCGCTGTCTCCTGAACGAAGATGGCCGACGATGCGCCGCCTCGCCTCCCCCCTCCTCCTCGCCCTGCTCCTCGCCACGCCCGCCGGGGCGGCTCCCTCGGCGGCCGACCTGCAGCGCGCGAAGGAGATCTCGACCGCCGGTACGGCCGCCTTCAACGCGGAGCTGTACCCCGACGCCGAGCAGGCCTTCCGCGACGTCTACGAGCTGACTCACTCGCCGAGCGCCGTCTACAACCTCGCCCTCACGCTCGACAAGGAGAAAAAGTGGGGCGCCGCGGCCGACGCCTACGACCAGTACGCCCGCGAGGCGAGCGCGATCCCGGCGAAGGATCGCCGCGCGATCGAGCGGCGCGCCGAGGAGCTGCACCGTCGCGCCGACCGGCAGGAGGAGGTGGCCGCGCCGGAGAGCGGGCCGCAGGTGCCGGCATCGTCGGTGCCCGGCAACGGCACGCTCGAGATGAGCACCACCGACGAGAAGCCGATCGCCATCGACGCCGCGGTCCCGGTCGCGCAGCCCGCCGACGAGGGCGCGCGGCCAATCTACAAGAGGTGGTGGCTGTGGACCGCCGTCGCGGCCGTGGTCGTCGCCGGCGCCGTCACCGTCGCGGTGGTGGCGACGCGGCCCGCGGCGGGCGAGCTGCCGTCGACCACCTTCCCCGCGTTCGGGCCCGGCAGCGCGGCGCTGCTCCAGTTCTAGCCATGCGCGCCCCTCGATCGCTCGCCCTCGTGGCCCTCACGCTCGCCGCCTGCTCCGGCAGCGGGCCGACCGCCGTGATCCTCACCATCGAGTTCGCCCCGCAGGTCCCCGACGGCGTGGTCGCGACCGCGCGCTCGCTGTCGATCGCCGTCAGCGGCGCGGAGACCTCCTCGGACACCGTCCCGCTGGCGGGCCAGCTCGATCACGGCGCCGCCGCGACGGTGCCCTATCGACCGCTCGCGCGCAGCGGGCAGCTCACCTTCACCGTCGAGGCGAGCGACGGCACCGGGCGCGCGATCGGCGTCGGCTCGACGAGCGCGACGATTCAGGACGGCGCCGAAGTCGCCGCCACCGTCGTGCTCGCGGCGCCCGGGGTCTACCCGGACGGGGGCGCGCCCGACCTCGGCAATGCCGACCTCGGCGTCGACCTCGCGACCCCCGACCTCGCGACGGGCGACCTCTTGCCGCCGCCCGACCTCCTGCCGCCGCCGGACCTCCTGCCGCCGCCGGATCTGGCGCCGTGCGCGCCGCCGCTCGCGCAGTGCCCCGGCGATCCCGGCTGCGTCACCGACACCGCCACCGACGTCGCCAACTGCGGCGGCTGCGGCACGAAGTGCGCGGCGGTCACCAACGGCGCGCCCGCCTGCGCGATGGGCCAGTGCGGCATCGGCACGTGCGACCAGGGCTTCGCGCACTGCGACCAGAATGCCGCCACCGGCTGCGAGACGAACACCAACATGGACGTGAACCACTGCGGCGCCTGCGACACCGTCTGCCCGACGCCGAAGAACGGCAGCGCGGCGTGCACCGACGGCGTGTGCGGCGTCAGCACGTGCAGCGCGCCGTTCGCGAAGTGCGGCGGCAAGGACTGCACCGTCGACCTTTCGACCGATCCGAAGAACTGCGGCATGTGCGGCGACGTCTGCCCCGCCCCGGCGAACGCCAGCCCGGCGTGCGTCAACGGAGCCTGCGGCATCGGCATGTGCAAGCCCGGCTTCGCCCACTGCGACATGGTCGCCGCCGACGGCTGCGAGGTGGACACCACCACCGATCCGAACAACTGCGGCGCCTGCGGCGGGAAGTGCGCCGCGGTCCCGAACGGGACGCCCGGCTGCAAGGGCGGCAGCTGCTTCATCGCCTCGTGCGACACCGGCTGGGACCACTGCGGCGGGATGGCGAACTCCGGCTGCGACACCCACGTCGCCGTCGACGTGAGCAACTGCGGCGCGTGCGGCCACGCGTGTCCCGCGGTCGCCAACGGCACCGCCGGCTGCAGCGGCGGCCAGTGCGGCATCGCCTCGTGCAACGTCGGCTGGGCCCACTGCGGCAACGACATGGGCTGCGCCACGAACGTCCTCACCGACGGCAACAACTGCGGCGCCTGCGGGACGAAGTGCGGCGCGAACTCGTTCTGCACGAACGGCCAGTGCCAGCCGATCTTCGCGCTGCCGGGCGGCACCTACGTCGTCACCGCCGAGCGGATGATCGCCGACGGCTGCGGCTTCGGCATCCCCTTGGTCGACCACACCTATCCACTGACCAACGACAACATGGGCAACGTGACGATGGGGAACTACATCGGCATGCCGTCGGAGCCGGGCTACGGCGCGAGCTGCCCCGGCAGCCCGATGAACATCGCCTGCGCGAAGGCGCAGAACCCGATTCCGTGGGGGGACAACAAGGGGACGCTCGTCACCGACACGAACGCGCAGAACATGGGCTGCTCCTGGCACTACCACATGGAGCAGCTGGTGACGGTCACCGCCGACAACCAGTTCACCGCGCAGGTGACCTACGTCGTCAGCAACGCGAAGAACTGCTCGAACAACGACTGCACGCAGACCTGGACCTGGGACCTCGGCAAGCAGTAGCCGCTACGCGAAGCCGCGACGGTCGAGCGCGGCGCGCAGGCGCTGGAGGGCCTGCGCCTGGATCTGGCGGATGCGCTCGCGCGACAGGCTATAGCGGTCGCCGATCGCCTTCAGCGTGCGCTCCTCGTCGCTGTCGCCGAGGCCGAAGCGCTGGCGGATCACCTCCGCCTCGATCGGCTTCAGGCGATCCAGCTCGGCGCGCACCGCCTGCACGAGCGCGAGGCGCGCCATCTCGTCGGGGGGGCCGTGCTCCTCGGCGGCGGGATCGCGCAGGAGGTCGAGCAGCCGGCGGTCGTCCTCGTCGCCGCCGATCGGGCGGTCGAGCGAGACGGGGCGGTCCAGGCGCGCGCTGCCGATCCGCGCGAGCTTCTCGGCGCCGATGCCGGTCGCCTCCTGCAGCTCGTCGCTCGACGGGGCGCGGCCGAGGCGGCGCTGCAGGTCGCGCTCCTTGTTCGCGACGCGGTGACGCGCATCGAGCATGTGCACCGGCACGCGGATGGTGCGTCCCTTGTCGGCGATGGCGCGCACGATGGCGTGCCGGATCCACCACGTCGCGTAGGTGGAGAAGCGGTAGCCCCGTCGGTGATCGAAGCGATCGACCGCCTTGAGGAGGCCGATGTTCCCCTCCTGCACCAGGTCGGCGAGCGGCAGGTAGCCGAAGTCGTAGCGGCGCGCCACGGTGATCACCAGGCGCAGGTTCGCCAGCACGAACTCGTTCTTCGCGCGCAGCGCCTCGGCGGCCGCCTCGTCGACGGCGCGGCGCCAGCGCGTCGCCCGGGGCGCCACCTCGCCCGCGCGGATCGCGGCGAGCATGGCCTCGAAGGCGAGCTTGTCGGCGTCGCGGCGGCGCAGGGCGCGGGCAGCGGCCACCATCGACGGGCGGCGGCGCGTGCCGCGTGAGGCGCGGGGAGCCGCCAGCTCGAGGGGCGGCCCACCGAGCGTGCGCTCGACCACGGCGACGACGGCACGCACCGCGGCGGGCTCGGCGAGCACGCGCTCCCACGCGGCCACTTCGAGCGTCTCGATCCGCCGCGCGCGCGCGAACTCCTCGCGCGGCCGCAGCACCCGCAGCCGCCCCAGCTCGCGGAAGTAGACATCGAACGGCCGCGCGCCGCCGTCGTCGGCGATCTCGTCGTCCGCCTCCTCGGGGGCGTCGGCCCGCACCCGGTCGAGGCCATTGGCCCCGACCTTCTCGGCGGAGCGATCCGCGAGTTGCCCCTCGGCGCCGTTGGGCGCGAGGGCGGTGGAAATGGAGTCCGCGTGCAGCACGATCCGGGGCGGTACAGTAGGCACCCGGCGCTCGCGCGCAACCCTGCCCGCGGCGGTGGGATCAGTCGTCGAGGTCGACCATCCCGGCGCGCGGCGAGTCCTTCGCCCCCCACGGCGGCTCCTGGCCGCGCACCGCACGCCACAGGATGCGGCCGAGCGGCGCGTTTTCGGTCT
>JAJXSP010000196.1 GCA_021784515.1 Myxococcales bacterium
GGTGCGCGTGGTGGTCTGCTCCGGGGCGCTGGCCGCCGTCGGGCGGGTCTGCCGGCCGCCGCTCCTCGACGAGCCGACGCTGCTGGCGCACGACGAGGCGCTGCGCCGTCTCGGCGCGGTGGTGGGCGCCCTCTTGCCGGCGCGCTTCGGGGCGGGCTTCCCCGACGCGGCGGCCCTCGCGCGACACCTCGCGACGCGCGCCGGGGCGCTGCGGGCGGCGCTCGCGCTGGTGGCGCACCGCGAGCAGATGACGCTGCTGCTGCACGGCGACGGCGCCCCCACCCTCGACGAGGTGGCCGACCTCGCGCCGCGTCCGCGCGTCGCCGCCCATCGACACGAGCTGCCGCGGCTGGCCGCCATCCGCGCCGCCGTGGCGCGCCTCGCCAAGGCCGAACGCCTCGAGCGCGCCGACGGAGCCGCGGGCGTCGCAGCTCCCCCCACCTGCCTCGGCTTCGTGCACCACCTCATCGAGCGCGGACAGGCCGGGCGCTACCGCGCCGCGATCGCCGAGGCCGCCGTCGACGCGCCGGTGCGCGTGACGGCGACCGGCCCCGGCCCGGCTTACGCATTCTCGCCCGACGAGTGGATCTCCAGCCCGTCGGGGTGATCGCTACGCCGCGTGGTGCGCGGACACCAGCACCTCGCGCGGCTTCGATCCGTTGGCGGGTCCGACGATGCCGTCGCGCTCCATGCGCTCGATCATCTTCGCGGCGCGGTTGTAACCGACGCCGAGGCGCCGCTGGATCATGCTCACCGAGGCGATGCGTGTCTCCGCCACCACCGCGATCGCCTGGTCGTAGAACTCGTCCACCTTCTCGTCGCCCGCGCCCGATCCCTCGCCGCCCTCGTCGTCGCGCGGCTTCAGGATGTCGAGGTCGTACACCGGCTTGCCCTGCGTCCTCAGGTGGTCGACGATCTCGCGGATCTCCACGTCGGTGACGAGCGGCCCGTGGACGCGCCGGAGCGCCAGCCCGCGGTCGGTGAACAGCATGTCGCCCATGCCGAGGAGGCTCTCGGCGCCCTGCTGGTCGAGGATGGTCCGCGCGTCGATCTTCGACGCCACCTGGAAGGCGATCCGCGACGGGAAGTTCGCCTTGATGAGGCCGGTGATGACGTCCACCGACGGGCGCTGCGTGGCGAGCAGCAGGTGGATGCCGGCCGCGCGCGCCTTCTGCGCGATGCGCGCCACCGACGTCTCGACCTCCTTGCTGGCGACCATCATGAGGTCGGCGAACTCGTCGATCACCACCACGATGTAGGGCAGCTTCGACGGCCGCTCCTTCTGCTGCAGCGCAAGATCGAGTTGCTGCTTTGCAGCACGAGCCCCGGAGATCTCGTCGAGCACGTCCTGCGTCACCGCGCCGCCCGCCTCCGTCACCGCCTCCTCCGTCGCGGCGACGTGCACCTCCTGCATCCCCTCCGCCGTCTCGACCGCGACGGTGATCTGCTGCTCGACCGGCGCGGGCGCCGGCTCGCCGAGGAGCTTCTCCACCTTCTTGTTGTACGCGGCGATGTCGCGCACGCCGGACTTCGAGATGAGGTCGTATCGCCGCTCCATCTCGTCGACCGCCCAGCGCAGCGCCAGGTTCGCCTTCTTCGGGTCGGTCACCACCGGCAGGAGCAGGTGCGGGATGCCCTCGTAGATCGACAGCTCGAGCATCTTCGGGTCGATCATGATCATCTTCACTTCGTCGGGCGTCGCGTTGAACAGCAGCGAGCAGATCATGCCGTTCACCGACACCGACTTCCCGGAGCCGGTGGTGCCGGCGATGAGGAGGTGCGGCATCTTCGCCAGGTCCACCGCGACCGGCCGCCCGGCGATGTCCTTGCCGAGGGCGAGAGTCAGCTTGGACCGCGCGCTGCGGAACACCTCGTCGCCGATGATCTCCTTCAGGAACACCGTCTCGCGCGACTTGTTCGGCACCTCGATCCCGACGGCGGCCTTGCCGGGGATGGGCGCCACGATGCGCACCTTGAGCGCCTCCAGCGCCATCGCCAGGTCGTTCGAGAGCGCGGTGATCTTCGACAGCTTCGTCCCCGCCTTGGGCTGGAACTCGTACATCGTCACGACGGGGCCCGGGTGGATCTCCGAGACGCGCCCGACGACGCCGTAGTCGGCCAGCGTCTTCTCGAGGCGACCGGCAAGATCGAGCATCGCCTGCTTGTCGAGGTCGCCGCGGCTCGGGTCGTCGAAGTTCAGCAGCGACAGCGGCGGCAGCTGGTAGCTGCTCGCGTCGCCGGCGGTCGCCGGCGTGCAGCCAGCTCGGAGAGCGACAAAGGACGGCTTGGGCGGCGACGACGGCGCGGCCGGGGCCCTCCGCTCGACCGGCGCGATGATCGCGGGGGCCGGAGCATCGATCGCCTCCATCGCAGGCGCCCCGCTGGCCTCGGTGCGCTCCTCCTCCGCGGCGACCGCGACGACGACGGCCGCCTCGGTCTTCTCGTCGACGACGGCGGGCGCGGGGCTGGCGGCGAGCGCGGCGACGGGGGCCTCCTCCTTCTTCCGGCGACGACGCGGCTTCTCCTCGTTGACCACCGTGCCGTCGCCGGGCGCCGGCACCGCGTCGAGGACCGTGTCGTCGGCGGCGCGCGCCTTGTCGAGCATGCGCGTCGACTGTTCGTGCAGCGATCGCGGCACCGCCTCCACCTCGGCGCGCGCGGCCGGCTGCTCGTCCTCCTCCTCGTCGTCGACTTCGTCGGCCGGCGGGAACACCGTCACCGCCGCGCGGCGCAGCGCGTCCCACGCCCAGCCCGCCGAGGCCGCGATCGCGCGGCCGATCGCCGCCATGGTGATCGGCGTGCACGCCACCGTCCCGAGGGCGAGGCCCATCACCGCCAGCAGCACCGTGCCCAACTTGCCCACCGCCGCCGCGAGCAGCTCCGCGCCGTACTCGCCGATGAGGCCGCCCGCGCCGTAGCCCTGCAGCCGGTGCTGCCCGAAGGCGAGGTGCAGCAGCACCGCGAAGGCGAACGCGCCCCCGACGGCACCGGCGATCTCGACGGAGCGCAACGCCACCGCGCGCCGGCGCAGCAGACCGAACGCCACCAGCGCGATCGTCGCGGCGACGAGGTAGGCGCACACCCCGAACACCGCCCACGCCGAGAGGCCGATGGCGTGCCCGAGCGGCCCCATCAGGCGCCCCGAGCCGAGCTGCAGCGACGCGACGCTGAGCAGCAGGAACAGCGCGAAGGCGCCGAGCACGATGCCCGCCACTTCGCGCCGCCGACCGTGCGCGGGCGCGCTCCGCCGCTCGCTCACTTCGCTCTTGACATTTCGCCCGGCCGGGGATCGTGCCACGGACAACCTCCTACATGCAGGTCCAACTCTCACTCACCCGCCGTGGCCTGTCAACAAAACTTCTGTTACGAGGGGTCATGCGCCGCCTCCTCCTCGCCGCCCTCCTCCCGCTCGGCTGCTCGAGCGGCCCCGCGGGCGACCCCGCCGCACCGCCCGACCTCGACGCGCCCGACCTCGCCCCGGTGAGCCCGCTCGTCGTGGCGCGCCCCTACGACGTGCGCGTCCCGCCCGGCTACGACGGCACGAAGCCCACGCCGCTGCTCGTGCTGCTGCACGGCTATGGCGCCACCGGCTTCCTCCAGGAGGCCTACTTCGGGATCGATCCGATCGTGGACCAGCTCGGCTGGCTCTTCGTCGCCCCCGACGGCACGGTGGACTCGATGCAGCACCGCTTCTGGAACGCCACCGACGCCTGCTGCGACTTCGACCACACCGGCGTCGACGACGTGGCCTACCTCACCGCGGTGATCGACGACGTCGCCGCCCACTACCACGTCGACCCGAAGCGCGTCTACCTCGCGGGCCACTCCAACGGCGGCTACATGGCGCACCGCATGGCCTGCGACCGCGCCGACCGCATCGCCGCCATCGTCGCCCTCGCCGGCGACAACTGGAAGGACGTGTCGAAGTGCAAGCCGTCGGCGCCGGTCGCGGTGCTGCAGGTCCACGGCGACGCCGACACCGAGGTGCCCTACGGCGGCGACCTCACCTCGCCGTCGGCGATGAGCTCGATCCTGAGCTGGGTGACCCTCGATGGGTGCAGGCCCGCCGCCGACGGCTCGTCGCCGAACCTCGATCTCGACGCCACGGTCGCCGGCGCCGAGACGAGCATCCTTACGTGGAGCGGCTGCCGGCCGGGCGGCGCGGCCGAGCTATGGACGATGGACAAGGTCGGGCACCTGCCGAACTTCAAGCAGCCCGACTGGCCGCAGGACTTCACCGCCTGGCTGGCGGCCCACCCCAAGCCGTAGCCGACGGCGCTATTCGCCGAGCAGGCCGGCGGGCGGCTCGGCGAAGGGATCGGGCAGCGCCGGTCCGTCGGACGGCGCCGGCGCGTCGCGGTTCGCCGCCAGCCGGTTCACCGCGCGCTGCAGGGAGCTCGCGCCGAAGGTCCACAGGATCGGCGCCAGCAGCACGTTCAGGTAGGGGATCACGCTGAATACCGAGCAGGTGATCATCAGCCCCCGCGAGACGCCGGGCTCCTCGCCGCGCAGCTTGAATTGGAGGTTGAGGCGGTCGGCGAGGCGCAGCGAATTGAAGAACACCCAATACAGGTTGAAATAGGGGATGAACGTGAAGCCGATCGCGCGGCCGCTCGACGGGTCGCTCGGGTGGGCCTTCGGCAGCTTGTCGTGATCGAGCCCGAACCGGATGAGCGGGAAGAACCCGAAGGTGAGCAGCGTCAGCGCCACCATCGCCCACACCGGGAACGCGGTGAGCCGGTGCTGCGCCAGCGCGGCCCGCTCACCGGGCGTCAGCTCCGCCGGGTCCATCGTGTACACGCTGCGCAGCGCCGCCGGTTGACTGCCGCGCTCCGCCGCGAGGATCTGCTCGCGCATCGCCGCGTTCTCGGCGCGCAGCCGCTCCGCCTCGCGGGTGAGCGACTCGTGCTGGTGGATGAGTGCGTCACGGTCGTCGCGGAACATCGTCGACAGTATACCCGCTGCGCCGCCGTGGAGGGCCGGGCTCCGTCGGGGAACGGCCAGCCGTCAGCGCAGCGCGGCCTTGACGCCGGCGACGATCAGGAAGGCGCCGAGGATCACGCCCACCGCGAGCGCCGCCGCCCCGAATCGTCGCGCGCGCTCCATCTGCCGCTCCGTCGGCGCGGGCATGAGGCGCGACTCCAGCTCGCCGCTCTCGCGCAGACGGCGGTACTCCGCAGGCCGCTCCTCCTGGAAGCGCCCGAGCGGCATTCCACCGAGGAAGATCACCGTGTCGAGCGGGAACGCCTCGGGCCGCAGGTGGGTGTGGAAAAAGTGGAAGTAGAAGATGAAGCCGGTGGCGAGGAGCGCCTCGTCGCCGTGAATGAGGTAGGCGACGTTGATCGCCGAGCCGGGCAGGATGTGAGTGGCCAGCCCGGGCATCCACAGCACCAGCCCTGACAACCCGATCACCGGGATTCCCCAGAACACGGCGAAGAAATCGAACTTCTCCCAATAGGCCCAGCGGTCGAGCTTCGGCGGCGGACCGAGATAAAGGAAGTATTTCAAATTCTGGATCAGGTCGGAGAGGTCCTTCCGGTTCGGGACCATCGACTGCCAGCCCCACAAAAGCTCGGTGCGCCGACGCAGCCCGATCTCGCGGATCAGATAGGCCAGGAACGCCGTCGCGTAGCCGAAGGTCAGGACGCCGGCGATCCGGTGCAGCCAGCGCGCCGAACGCAGCCCGCCGAAGATCGCCTCGATCCCGCTCGCCCAGCCGACGCCCGAGAACTTGAGCGGCAGCCCCGTCGCCGCGAGGAGCAGGAAGGTGACCACGACCAAAACGTGGATCCGCACGTGCGTGCCCCGGAAGCGGCGGACCCATTGCTCGCCGGGCGGCGGGCGATGCAGCTCCTTGCGCCGCAGCGCCACGATCGAGCGCTGCAGCCAGAGGAGGGAGTGCGTGGCGAAGAACACCAGCACGGAGAGCAGCAGCGCGGTCATGAAGATCCATACCGTCCGAATCATCGGGCTGCGGTGCTTGTCGCGCGGGTCCATGTGCACGTCGAACTGCACGAACGACGCATTGCTGGTCTGGTGGCATTGCCCGCAGGTCGCCTCCAGGTTGTGCGGATTCACCGACGAGCGGGCGTCGTCCTTCGGCAGCATCTCGTGTGGCGTGTGGCAGTTGGCGCAGGTGGCCGCGACCTGGTACCCGAGGCGCGTCGCCTTGCCATGGAAGCTGTTCCGGTAGCTCTCGCTCTCGCCCTTGTGGCAGGCGCCGCAGCGGTCGGCCATCTTGAGGTGATTGCCGTACACCTGCGGATCGACGGTGCGATGTCCGTCGTGGCAGGTGGTGCACACCGGCGCCTCGCTCGGATGCGGCAGGCCATTGCCGTCCATTGATGCGGCGGCAGTCAAACCGAGCCCTTTTCCGTCGGCGGCCGCCTGCTCGGCCAGCCACCGCCGGCCGTGCGAGCTGCCCTTCCAGCGCGCCGCGATCAGCCCATGACACCCGCCGCACGTCGCGACCACGTTCTTGCGCGAGACCTTCGAATCCGGGCTCTTGACCGGGACGATGTCGTGCGATCCATGGCAGTCGCCGCAGGCCGGCGCCACCGCGAGGCCGGATTTGAGCACGCCCTGCCCGTGAACGCTCTGGCGATAAGCGCGGACGTGCTCCTGGTCGTGGCACTCGGTGCAATTGCCCACCTGAATGACCTTGAATCCCGAGGCGGGGTCCTTTTTCGAGGCGGGCTGGTGGATGTCTCCATGGCAGTCCGCGCACACCACCGGCTTTTTCGCCTTGCTGCCGTGAACGCTCGCGGCGAGCGCCTGCGACTCGTCGCCGTGGCAATCGGAGCATGCCTCGTAATCGGCATGCTTGAACCCGCCGTGCACCTCGCCGTGACAGGTCGAGCAGGGCAAGTCCCTGTGCGGGCCCTCGGCATGCTTTGCCGCCTGCTCCGCGTGGCACCCTGCCGCGCCGCAGGTCTCGCGCGGCGACACCTTGTCCGTCGCGCCCTTGTGGTCCGCCTGCCCGTCGCGAACATTGGGGTGGCAGCGCTCGCAGGTGACGCCCTTTTCCCGGTGTCGGGAATCGACGGCGACCTTCTCGTGGCACGCGCCGGCGCACGCGCCGCCCGACGGAGCGGCCTCGCCGCGGGCCGGCGCCAACGCCAATGGAGCGAGGATGGCCAGTATTCGCCAGCAGGCCGCGGTCGAGAAATTGCCCATTGCGGGCGAGAAAACCACGTTCGCGGGGCGCGTGCAATTTCCTGTCGATTCCATCCGCCCTCCCCGTCGCGGCCCTCCGGTCGCGACGCGAACCCCGCCGACCGCCCTTTCCCGATGAACCGGCCTATTCGCTCCGCGGCAGCATCGCCTTGAGCGAGTCGTCGAACTCCTCCGGCTTCTCCTCGGCCGCCAGGGTCTCGTGGCACAGCTCGCAATCCTGGCTCAGCTCGCGCTTGCTGCCGTCGGGCATCGTCGCCACGTGGTCGCCGTCGTGGCAACGGAAGCAGCCGACGTTCTCGTTGTCGGCGCCGCCCATGTGGCCGAGGTTCGTGCGGTAGGTATTCCAGTCGATTCCCATGGACGGGTAGACGTTGCGCCGGTACAGCCGCGCCATCGTGGCGGCCGCTTTTCCGAGCTGCTCGACGGACGGCTTCACCTCGGGGTGCTTGGTCGCGTAGGCCTGGGCGAGCGCCTGCCCGAAGGCCGCCTCGGCGCCGTCGCGCGGCGCGCCCGGCTTCGCCAGGATCTCGGAGGCCAGCTGGGCGAGGAACGGCACCTTCTGGTCGAGCAGCCCTGCATTCATCGCCGAGTCCACCGCCTGGTGGGGAGTTCCGTCATAGATGTGCGTCGGCCGGTTGTGGCAATCGATGCAATCCATCGTGCGCTCGCCCACCGCTTTCTGCGGCGGCCCGGGCGGCAGGAACTCGGCGATCGTCTTGCCGTCCTCGACGACGGTGATTTTCCCGATCTTCTGCCGCCTCGCATCGAGGTACTGGTAGTTTACGGCCATGTTGGCGCGGACGTGCCAGTGGATTCCCTCGTCCTTTCCGCTCCTCGGGTTCTGGCCGCCAACCCGCACCAGCATCGCGTTGAAGGCCGGCGTGTTGTCCTTGTCGTCCTTGAAATGCGGGAACAGCTTCACCTTGTTTCCGGTGAACTTCTCGGGCCAGTGGCACTGCTCGCACGTGTCGCGGCTCGGGCGGAGGTGCTCGACGGGAGTCGGGATCGGGCGGCGGTAGTCCTTGGCGAGCACCGCATAGACCTGGTGAAGGCCGTTGATCTTCGCCTTCACCGCCCACGAGGCGCCGGGGCCGATGTGGCATTGCACGCACTCCACCCTCGAGTGGGGCGAGCGATTGTAGGCCTCCCACTCGGGCTGCATGACGCTGTGGCAGGTGGTGCCGCAGAACTGCGGGGTCTCCATGTACGAGACGGTGCGGTGCCCCGCCGCGGCGAAGATCATGATGTTCACCGGCGTGGCGAGCGCGACGAAGAGGATGCGCCTCCGGGAGACCCGGTCGCGCATCGCCATGTCCATCGCAGCCTCGAGCGCGTTGCGTGCGACGGCGGGGTCGCGCCGTTTCGCCTGGCGCCGGTCGACCCACAGCCCGATCGGGATGATCACCAGCCCGAGCGCGAACAGGAACGGGAGGACGAGGACGAGGAACGTGCTCGTGTAACGGTTGTGCTCCGGCGCCGTGGTCTCGACGGCGAGAAAGACCAGGATGGCGGCCGCGGAGAGGGTGGTGATGACGGAGCCGAGCAGGGTGATCCAATTCACCCATAGTCTTGGAAGAAACTGGGTCAGGTAGCGCATTTTCGACCTCTATCGGGGGATCCATCCCGAGGCGAAAATTACATTAGCAAGGCTCCTTCCAATTGCCGACTTGACCGTTCCAAATTGGCAGAAGGCCGCGGTTTCGGCGGAGCCACGGATGGCGGCGCAGGCCATTCCTCGGGCTGCTCTCCGACGGTGGGACGTTCGAATGGGGTAGGGGAAGGGGGCGGTGCAGCAGAGCTACTGATGGCAGATCAGGCACATCCCGTTCTGGCGGATCTCCGTCGCGGGGTGCTGCGCGGTGTAGCCCGGCGGGTGCGGATTCCCACCAATTCCGCCGACCTTGTGGCAATCGACGCAAATCGATCGCGCTCCCTGGTCGTGGCAGGCCGCGCAGCTGGCGATGTCGCGCCGCGCCGCCGGTCCGTGGAAGTTCGGAGAGGACGGCCACACCCAGCCCGAGGGGTGCGGACTGCGCGGATTGGCCGCGGTCGGGGTGAGGTTCTGCGCGGTGTGGCAGTCGATGCAGAAGCTCGTGCCGTGGCACCTCTGGCAGACCGTCTGATCCGCGCGCGCCTCGATCGAGTGGCGGGTCAGCCAATCGTTGCGGTGGATGTAGTCGCTGTCCACGTTCTCGCTATACTTGATTTCGATCCGCGTCGAGACGGTCTTCGCGTGGCAGTCGGCGCAGAAGGTCTGCTCGTGGCACTTCTGGCACGAATCCGTCGCCGAGCGGGCATCGCGGCTGTGGAGCTTCACCCAGTTGCCGTTGTGGGTGAACGACGAGATCGGCTTGAGCGGATAGCGGTGCAGGTCCTGGTGGCACACCTCGCACTGCCCGGCGTTCATCTGGTCGCGGTGCACGTGGCAGCCTTTGCACGCCTCCATCGAGGGCGTGTCCTGCTCCTTGCGCACCGGGTTCGGCCCAGAGGGCAGGTTGACGTGGCAGCGCTCGCACTCCTCCTTCACCCGCGGAATATGCGCGGAGTGATCGAAGGTGAGGTGGCGCTCGCGCTTCGGGTAGGGGCCCGCCTTCCGGACGTCGGTGTGGCACAGCGGGCACTTGCCCTTGTCCTTGTCGTCCTGGTGGCACTCCATGCACTTGTCCTCGAGCGGTCGCTGATTGACGTCGAGGTTCTTGGCGTCGGTGATCGTCTCGTGGCAATTCACGCAGTCGACCCCGTTGGCCTTGTGCTTGTCGTGCGGGACGCGGATCAGGTCGCCCGAATAGAGGTTGCGACTCCCGCGCAGGTAGGCGGCGCAGGAAGCGAGCACGGCGAGCGCGACCACAGGCGCCGCGATTCCGAACCAGCGCTTCACTTGCTCACCTCGTGGAAGTGGTACGAGTAGTTGTAGATGAGTTTGGCGAGAAATTCGACGCGGTGCTCGACGAAGGGCGTCACGTCGGCGATGCCGGTGACGACGGTCCGCCAGCCGGGGCCGAAGTCCCACCCGAGCGTGCCCGCCGCGGTCAGGGAGTACGTCTGGCCGTTGATCGCCTGGGTGAGGAAGTACGCGTCGCCGTCCACGGTGACGGTCAGTCTGCCCGGAAGCCGCTGCGTTGCAAATGCCCGCGCCTGCCAGTAGCCGTTGGTGGGCAAAAGGAGCGTACGCCCCTCGACGCCGAGGGTGGTGTCGTTCGCCTGGCCGATGGAGGCGGTCGCCTTCGCGCCGCCGTTGTGGCCCCAGCCCGAGCTAGATCGG
>JAJXSP010000197.1 GCA_021784515.1 Myxococcales bacterium
GGCCGCGCTGCTGCACGAGCGCTTCGACCTCGTGCTGATGCGAAAGGACCCGCCGTTCGACCTCGACTACTACTTCACGACGCACCTCCTCGAGCGGCTGCGCGGGCGGGTGCGCGTGGTGAACGATCCGCGCGGCCTGCGCGAGGCGAACGAGAAGCTCTACCCGCTGCGCTTCCCGTCGCTGACGCCGCCGACGCTGGTGACCCGCGGGCAGGCCGCGCTGGTCGACTTCGTGCGCAAGCAGGGCGGCGAGGCGATCGTGAAGCCGCTCGACTCCCACGGTGGCGCGGGAGTGCTCCATCTCCACGCCGACGACCGAAACCTCCACGCGCTGATCGAGCTGTCCACCCACGGCGGCAACCGGCTGGTGATGGCGCAGCGCTACCTCCCCGAGGTGCGGCGGGGCGACAAGCGGATCCTCGTGCTCGACGGCGAGGTCCTCGGCGTGATGCTCCGCGTGCCGCGCTCCGACGAGACGCGCGCCAACCTCCATGCGGGCGGCCACCCGGAGCGCGCGACGCTCGACCAGCGCGATCGCGAGATCGTGGCGACGCTGGCGCCGTCGCTACGCTCCGACGGCCTCGACTTCGTCGGGCTCGACGTGATCGGCGGCTTCCTGACCGAGGTGAACGTGACGAGCCCGACGGGCGTGCAGGAGATCAACCGCCTGGAGGGGACGCGGCTCGAGGCGAAGATCGTGGATTGGATCGAGCGCTCCGCCGCCGGCGCAGCGCCGCAAAGCCGATGAGGCAGAGCGGCAGGCTCACCGCCGACACGATCAGCCCGACGTCGAACGAGCGCGGGGCGTAGCGCAGCGTCACCGTGCCTCGCCCGAGCGGCAGCCCGTCGACGGCGAGGCGCCCGGCCACCTTCGTCACCCGCCCGTGGTCGACCTTCCAGTGCTCGTTCCAGTTCGAGTTCACGAGCAGCGTCGTCGGCGCCCTGAGGTCGATCGCGATTGTCCGCCGGTTGGGCGACCACTGCGAGGAGATCACCGCGCCCGCCGAGGGATCGAGCAGCCGCTCCTGCGCCACGTCGCCCGGGTCGAGCCCCTCGGCGCGCTGCAGCGGCGCCTCCTCGTCGCAGCCGAGCGAGCCGTGGCCCTGGAAGAGGTGGTCGCGCATCGAGCGCCAGTCGCCGTCGGCGTGGAAGAAGGGGACCGGCTTTTCGGGGGCGTGCAGGAACACCGTGAAGATGCCGCGCCAGTTGATGGCGGTGTAGACCGCGCCGTCCACCGCGCACGCCGCGATCAGCGCGATGCCGACGGTGCGCACGAGCTTCGGGCGATCGGAGAAGCGGCGCGCCATCCACGCCGCCAGCTGATCCCACGCCACGCCGGCGAGGAGCGCGCATCCGAGCACGACGAGCACCAGGTGACGTGACGGCACGCGCAGGTCGCGCATCACCGGCAGCCGCTGCAGCAGCGACCACGGCGCGAAGGGCGCGAAGTTCCCCATCGCCATCAGGCCGCCGAAGATCGCCAGCGCCCACGCGCGCCGCGCCGTCCAGCGCCGCTCCCCGTCGAGGCGCCGCGACCACGCGAGCCAGAACAGGCCGGCGAGCCAGAGCGGCAAGAGGCCGTAGGGCAGGCGCGCGGCGTATTCGTGCGCCCAGTACTTGCGAAAGGGCAGCGGGCCGAAGGTGCGCCAGGCGATCAGATCCCAGAGGATGAACCACGGCCCCGAGGCGTCGACGGCGCGCATGAAGGGCGGCCGCGGGTGGTCGTGCACGAACTCGAACACCGGCAGCATGCGCACCGCGCCGACGGCGAGCGCCACCGCGCCGGCGACGGGCAGGAGCAGGAGCGGGCGCAGCGAGCGCCGCTTGCTGGCCGCCATCAGCGCCCACAGCAGCAGCAGCTCGCCCGCCATCGGCGGCGTGAAGGTGCCGCCGAGCAGCGCAATCCACGCCGCGATCAAACCGGTTGGGATCGCCCACTCCGGCTCGTCGAGGGCGCGGTCGAAGAAGAGCAGCAGGTAGGGATAGAGCGCCACGCCGATGAAGGTGAGGTGGCCCTCCGAGAAGTGGAGCGCGAGGTAGCCCGACAGTCCGAAGCCGAGCGCGGCGAGCGTGGCGCCGACCGGCGAGACGCCGAGCCGGCGGGCGAGGCGGCGCGTGCCGTCGAGGGCGAAGAAGACGTAGCTGCAGAAGGCGAGCTTGTAGCCGAGCGCGGTGCCGAAGAGGAGCGCGAGCAGGAACGTCGGCGCCGCCTCGAGCGACTGCGGGTTGGCGAGGTCGACCTCGCCGCCGCACGAATAGGGGTTCCACAGCGGCGCCTGGTGGTACCAGGCGATCGCGCGGCGCGACATCTCGCTCATCGCGTCGAAGTAGCGCCAGTCGTAGCGGTCGGCGTAGAGGCTCGCCGACGAGAGCGCGGGCGAGAGCGCGGCGACGGCGCAGGCGCAAAAGAGCAACGTGGCGAGCAGGCCGCTGCGGCGACCGATCATTGCGGGCACCCTCCTCGGCAAAGCCGACGAGGGGCACCTCGGCTCGCTCCACTCGCCTCGCCGATCATTGCGGGCACCCTCCTCGGCAAAGGGCCCGATCAGGAACAAGTTGATCAAGGATGGGCGTCGAGGCGCCCGATCCGGCGAGGCGCGAGGAGGGAGCTTGCTCTCTGCAAGTGACCGACGAGCCTGGGGCCCCACCGAAGGATGGGGAGGCCGAAGGCCGAGAAGTGGGTCGGTCGGGATGGATCGGCGGCCAGACCGAGCAAGTTGTTCCTGATCGGGCCCAAAGCCGCGGAGGGGCACCTCGGCTCGCTCCACTCGCCTCGCCGATCATGCGCGCCACCGACGGGCGCTCACGGAGAGCCGCACGCGGGCGAGGTCGATCGCGCTGCGCAGCCCGTCGCGCAGCGGCGACACCTTCGACCGCTCGACGTGACGCCACTCCACCGGCACCTCGACGACGCGGAAGCGGCCGCGGGCGAGCAGCAGCACCTCCACGTCGAAGGCGAAGCGATCGACGGTGGCCTCGGAGAACAGCGCGCGCGCCGCCTCGCGCGTGAACAGCTTGAAGCCGCACTGCGAGTCCCAGACGCCGGGGATGAACAGCGCCTGCACGAGCAGGTTGAAGGCGCGCCCGCCGTACTCGCGCAGCACGTGCTGGTGCGCCGTGACGTGCGCGCCGCGCACCGCGCGCGAGCCGATCGCCACGTCGGCGCCGTCGTCGAGGGCGCGCACGAGCTTGTCCAGCTCGTCGAGCGGGGTGGCGAGGTCGGCGTCCATGAACAGGACGCGCTCGCCCTCGGCGCGGAGCATCCCCTCGCGCACCGCGGCGCCCTTGCCGCGGTTTTTCGGCAGGCGGTGCAGCCGCACGCGCGGATCGTCGCGGGCCTGCTCCTCGACGACGCGCGCGGTGGCGTCGCAGCTGCCGTCGTCGATGACGAGGATCTCGGCGTCGACGCCGCGGCGGTCGAGCCACGCGCGCGTGGCCGCGAGCGCGCCGCCCACCCGCGCCTCTTCGTTGAAGGCGGGCACGACGATGGAGAGGCGCGGGGCGGCCATGATTTTCGTCTTCTACCTTGGATGTCCGACCGCTTGAAAGCCCCGGCCTGTCGGCCGCTGCGGTCGGACGGCGCGGGGATGCTGTCACAAGGGGTGCGGGCGCGGCAACTGGCGTCGGTGCGGAGGCGGCGGGCGTCTTCACAAATCTTTACCGTACCGACACCGATCGGAAACCTGGATCCGGTCAAGCTCCGCGGTGGCGGTGGACCGGCGAAAGGCGGAGTTCTCCCCTCCTTCGCCAGCCGGTTCCCCGCCAGTTTCGTTTTCGGCGCCGTCGCAGTCGGCGCAGCCGAACCCGCAGGGCGGCGGCCACCACCATCATGGCCACCACGGGGGCGGCGGCGGCCGCGCCGAGGCCGCCTACTCGCAGGGCGCCCAGGGCAGCTCGGTGCTCGATCTCCTGAACAGCGTGCTCGGCCAGGCCACGGCGACGAGCGGCGGGTAGCGGTCCGCGCCGCGCTCGCCGTCGGTGGCGAGGCGCGAACTCGCCGCGTCGCGGGGGCGCGGCGGCGCGCCGCTCCCCGAGCGCTTCCGGCCGCCCGCGAGGCGCGTATAATCCCGCGATGGCGCTCACCCTCGAGTTCATCGAAAAGCTCCCGAAGACCGATCTCCACTGCCACCTCGACGGCTCGCTCCGCCTCGGCACCGTCCTCGACCTGGCCCATATCCAGAAGGTGACGCTGCCCACCGAGGACCCCAAGGCGCTCTATCAAATGATCTACGCGGGCGAGGTGTGCGGCTCGCTCGAGGACTACCTGAAGGCTTTCGACATCACCCTCGCGGTGCTCCAGACCGAGGAGGCGCTCTACCGGGTCGCCTACGAGCTGGCCGAGGACTGCGCGCGTGAGAACGTGCGATACGTCGAGGTCCGCTACTCGCCGATGCTGCACACGCACAACGGGCTCAAGCTCACCGCGATCGTCGAGGCGGTGATCCAGGGGCTGCGCGCCGGCGAGCGCGACTTCGGCGTGATGGCGGGCGTGATCCTGTGCGGCATCCGGTCGATCAGCGCCGACTCGTCGCTGCGCATGGCCGAGCTGTGCGTCGCCTACAAGAACCGCGGCGTGGTGGGCTTCGACCTCGCGGGCGCCGAGTACAACTACCCGGCGAAGGATCACAAGAAGGCGTTCCAGCTCATCCTCGACAACAACGTCAATTGCACGGCCCACGCGGGCGAGGCGTACGGCCCCGAGTCGATCGCCCAGGCGATCCACTACTGCGGCGCCCACCGCATCGGCCACGGCACGCGCCTGCGCGAGAACGGCGACCTCCTCAACTACGTCAACGACCACCGCATCCCGCTCGAGATCTGCCTCTCCTCGAACATCCAGACGCGCGCCGCCGCCGACCTCGACTCGCACCCGCTGCCGTTCTTCTTCAACTACGGCCTGCGCGTGACGATCAACACCGACAATCGCCTCGTCACCGACACCACGGTGTCGAAGGAGCTGTACCTCTGCCACAAGCACTACGGCTTCAACCTCGCCGACATCAAGGAGCTGATCGTGTCGGGGTGGAAGAGCGCCTTCCTTCCCTACCGCGAGAAGGCCGACATCCTGAAGAAGGTGACGCGCGAGCTGGAGGGGTTCGTCGAGCCGGCGGACAACGGCAAGCCGACGCGGCCGGTGCAGGAGGCGCCCAAGCTGCCCCTCGCGGCGGCGGCCGAGCGCAGCTAGAACACGTTCCAGACAGCGCTACATGTCGTCGGGGACGGTGACCCCGATGTGCACCGTGGCCTTCCCGGTGCCGCCGGCGTCGGAGACCGTGAGCGTCACCGTCGTCGGGCCGTCGGCGGCGAGGCCCACGGTGAGCTTCGACGTGGCGAGGGAGCCGTCGCGGATCTGTAGCGCGGGGTCGTCGACCTCCCAGGCGTAGTCGAGCGGGCGGAGGCCCATCGGATCGTCGACGTCGTTGCGCGACGTCGTGCCGTCGAGCGTCACGTCGGTGCGGTAGTGGTCGCCGACGGCGAGCCAGGTCGGCGACCAGGTGATGCGCGCGGTAGGCGGGTGGCCGTCGGAGGTGCAGCCCGCCGCGAGGGAGAGAGCGAGGAGGGCGGCGCGGCGGGACCGGACCACCCGGGGACGCTATCACGTCCGGCGCCCGGACGACTGTCCGGCTGTCCGGGCGGCCGGACCGGACGCGCGGCCGTCACCGACGGAAACCGCGGGAGTCGCGGCGGCGCGCCGCTTGCTCGGGGACGCGGCGAACCGTGCTACCTTGAGGGAGGCTCACCATGAGTGGTTCCGACGAGCAGCTGGTGGTCCTGCAGGGCATCTGGTCCGAGATGAAGTCCCTCAACGGGCGCATCGACCGGACGCGCGAGGAGCTGCGCGACGAGATCGCGCGCGTGCGGGTGGACCTGCGCGACGAGATCGCCGAGGTGCGCGCCGAGATCGCCGACACGAGCGCCATCCTGCGCGCCGAGCTGTCGGCGCGCATCGAGGAGGTATCGAGCCGCCTCGACGAGACACGCCTCGAAGTGCGGTCCGGCTTCGAGATGCTCGGGAAGCGCATCGACAACGTCTACTTCGGCGAGCACGGGCAGGAGCACGCGGAGCTGCGGCAGCGGATCGAGCGGCTCGAGCAGCACCTCGGGATCCGCCCGGCGCCCTGACCCGCCGCGCCTTGTCGCCCGTCGAGCGGCGGTGCTACGCTCGGCGCGGCATGGGAAACGCGGACCCGCGGCCCGCCACCGTCGGAGAGCTGGTCGAGCGCCACCTCGGCGGCGTCCACTGGTTCTGCCTCCGCATGGGCCTCCGCGCGGACGAGGCGGCGCAGGCATGCTTCGAGACGTTCGCCCGCGCCTCGGCCGGCACGGCGCCCGCGGCCCTCGCGGCCGAGCGGCTGTGGCTGCTGAAGATCGCGGCGCACGTGGTGGGGCTGCGCCTGCCGGCGACCCCCGAGGTCAGCTTCGCGCTGCTCGACGAGATGCTCCGCTCCGAGGCGACGCGCACCGGCGAGGCGGCGTCGCCCACCGACTCCGCGCGTCGCGAGCGCCTGCTGTGGGAGCTCAAGCAGGGCTGCCTGACCGCGGTGCTGGGCTGCCTGCCGCCGGGCGAGCGCGTGGCGTTCGTGCTCTCGTCGGTGATGGCGCTCTCCGACGAGGACGCGGCGCGCGCGCTCGGGATCACGCCCGGCGCGCTGAAGGTCCGGCTCTCGCGGGCGCGCAAGAAGGTGGGCGACTACCTCGCGCCGCGCTGCGAGCACGTCGATCCCCGCAACCCCTGTCGCTGCCCGAGCCGGCTCGGGGTGGCGCTGCGCAACGGGTTCATCGCGCCGCCCGCCCGCGCCGAGGTCTCGCTCCGCGCGCTGCCGACCTTCGACGAGCAGCAGCACCTCCACGACGCGGTGGCGATCTACCGCACGCTGCCCGAGCCCGAGCCGACGGAGGCGCTGCGCGCGCGCATTGCGGCGGCGGTGGCGTCGGGCGCGTGGCTCTGATCGGGGGAGCGGTTACGCGGCGTGGTCGAAGGCCTGCGCGAGATCGGCGATCAGATCGTCGACGTGCTCGATGCCGACGGAGAGCCGGATGAGCCCGTCGGAGATGCCGAGCTTCGCGCGGTTCTCGGGCGGGATCGAGGCGTGGGTCATGATCGCCGGGTGCTCGATCAGCGACTCCACGCCGCCCAGGCTCTCGGCGCACGCGAAGAGGTGCAGCGACTTCAGGAAGGCGCGCGCCCGCTCGAGCGCGCCTCGCGCCCCGGGCTTGACCACGAACGTGATCATCCCGCCCATGCCCAGCATCTGCCGCTTCGCCAGCGCGTGCTGCGGGTGCGACGGCAATCCGGGATAGACCACCTTCTCGACGGCGGGGTGCGCCTCGAGCCACGCCGCGATCCGCGCCGCGTTCTCCGCGTGCCGCGCCATTCGCAGCGGCAGCGTCTTGGTGCCGCGCAGCACGAGGAACGAGTCCATCGGCGAGGGCACCGCGCCGATCGCGTTCTGCAGGAACGCGAGCCGATCGGCCAGCCCCGGATCCGAGGTGATCACCGCGCCGCCCACGACGTCGGCGTGGCCGTTGAGGTACTTCGTCGTCGAGTGGACCACCATGTGCGCCCCGAGCGAGAGCGGCCGCTGGAACACCGGCGTGAGGAACGTGTTGTCCACGGCGAGGAGCACGTCGCGCTGGCGGCAGATCTCGGCGACGGCGGCGATGTCGCACAGCTTGAGCAGCGGGTTGGTCGGCGTCTCCACCCACGCCAGCTTCGTCGTCGGGCGGATCGCCTCGGCGAACGCCTCGGGGCGCGTGGGATCGACGTAGGTGAAGTCGATCCCCATCTGTCGAATGACGCGCTCGAAGATGCGGTAGGTGCCGCCGTAGAGGTCGTCGCCCGCGACGACGTGATCGCCCGCCTTGAGCAGGTGAAGGACCGTCGTCGTCGCCGCGCAGCCCGAGGCGAACGCCAGCCCGCGCGCGGCGCCTTCGAGCGCCGCGAGGTTGCCCTCGAGGGCGAAGCGCGTCGGGTTCTGGGTGCGCGAGTATTCGAACCCCTTGTGCTCGCCCGGCCCCGATTGCGCGTAGGTCGAGGTGTAATAGACGGGAGTCGAGACGGCGCCCGTCGTCGGGTCGGGCGACTGCCCGGCGTGGACGGCGAGCGTCTCGAGGTGCTTGGAATCGGTCTTCATGTCTTGCCCTTCAGGCGGTGCGGCCGGCGAGGTACTCGATGAGATCGATCTTGCTGATTACGCCGACCACGTCGTCGCGGTCGAGGACGCACACCAGCTTCGCGTCGTTGAAGATGGTGCGCAAAAGCTTCACCTTCGTCTGCGGCGTCACCGTCGCGTAGTCGGCCTCGATCAGGCCGTCGATCGGCTCGTCGATCTTGCCCGGATTGGCGAGCAGGTAATTGAGGAGATCGATCTCCGACACCAGGCCCGAGAGGCGGCCGCTCTCGATCACCGGCACCTGCGAGATGCCGTGCTCCTTCAGCACCGCGATGGTGTTGTGGATCGAGTCGCCCCGGCCGACGGTGACGATGGGGCGGCGGGGCCGCGAGCGCAAAAGGTCCTGCACGGTGCCGAGCGGGTCCGGCGCCTCGAGGAAGCCGTTCTCGCTCATCCACTTGTCGTCGAAGATCTTCGACAGGTACTTCTGCGCGCTGTCCGGCAGCAGCACCACGATGTTCTTCTTCACGTCGCCGAGCTGCTCGGCGTAGCGGATCGCGCCCGCCACCGCCGCGCCCGACGAGCCGCCGCAGAAGATGCCCTCGTCGCGCACCAGCGCGCGCGTCATGAGGAAGCACTCTTTATCGTCGACCCGGACGATCTCGTCGATGATCTTCAGGTTCATCGTCGAGGGCAGGAAGTCCTCGCCGATGCCCTCGACCGAATAGGCGAACGGCTTGGTCAATCGCCCGGTCTTCACGTAGTCGTAATAGAGCGAGCCGATCGGGTCCACGCCGATCACCTGGAATCCCTGCTTGCGCTCCTTGAAATAGCGCCCGCAGCCCGAGATGGTCCCGCCGGTGCCCATGCCGGCCACGAACACGTCCATGTCGCCGGCGGTCTGCTCCCACATCTCCGGCGCGGTCGAGACGTAGTGGGCCTCGGGATTGGCGGGATTGTGGTATTGATTGGCGTGGAATGCGCCCGGGGTCTCGGCGACGATTCGCTTGGTGACCTCGTAATAGCTGCGCGGGTCCTCGGGCTCGACGGCCGTCGGGCAGATCACCACCTTGGCGCCGAATGCGCGGAGCGTGGCGATCTTCTCGTGCGACATCTTGTCGGGCATCACGAAGATGCACTTGTATCCGCGCGTCGCCGCGATGAGCGCGAGGCCGGCGCCGGTGTTGCCGCTCGTCGCCTCGACGATGGTGCCGCCGGGCTGGAGCAGGCCGCGCCGCTCGGCGTCGAGGATGATGTTGAGCGCCACGCGGTCCTTCATGGAGCCCCCCGGATTGAGGAACTCCATTTTCACGTAGATCTCGGATTTGACGTGCGCGGCGACCTTGTTGAGCTTGATGATCGGCGTGTGGCCGATCGCTTCGACGACGTTTGCGACTGCGCCCTTCATCATTGAATTAGGCCTCCCACGCGCCGGTGTCGTCGTCGCCGCCGAGGATGTGCTTGAGCGCTGATTCCTCGATGACGTCCTGCATGCGCCGCCCGCCGTACTTCGCGACGATCCGGTCGTCGTAGGCGTCGGCCACCAGCGCCACGTCGGTGACGGTGGCGATCAGCTCCTTCTCGTCCATGTGCGGGCCACCGAGCATCGTGTGCACGAACAGGATGAGGTCGCCCTCGGCGAGGTAGGCGAAGGCGCCGAAGCGCATCTTCGCGTTCAGGATGAGCAGCTGGCGGAACAGCCCCGGGTCCGGGCTCACGCCCGACACCACCTGCGCGTACACGCGCACGAGCGGCTTGTCCCCGTCCCGGGCGCCGGGCATGACGGAGATCGTCACGTAGCTCGAGCCCTGCTTGACGACGTACAGGCGCTCCTCGACCTTGCGGAACGCGGCGCTCTTCCCGAGCGCCTTCTCGATCAGATCGCACGTCCTGGACACGGCGGTCATCGTGGACTCCTTCGTCCTCGGGAGAGGTGGCGCAGTTGGTAGCACAGGTGGCGCGAGCGCTTCAAGGCAACCGGCGCAGGTGCGTTGATTGTCGCGGGGGCGCGCGCTAGATTCGCGCCTCCCATGCGCTTCTGCCCGTTCTGCGCGAAGGAGAACGCCGACGAGGCGGAGCGCTGCGCCCACTGCGACAAGCGGCTGCCGGCGCGCCGGCGCTCTCAGATCAACGCCCTGGGACGGGGGACGGCGCAGCCGGCGCCCTCCGATTCGACGCCGCCCGCCGCCGACGCCCAGGACACCGCGAAGGGCGCCGCGCCGGCGGTGGAGGAGCCCAAGCCGGCGGCCGCGGCGCAGCCCGATCCTCCGCGCGCCGCCGACGAGGCGCCGGCCCGCGAGGAGGCGCCCGCGCCCGAGCCC
>JAJXSP010000198.1 GCA_021784515.1 Myxococcales bacterium
TCACCTTCTTCACGTCGACGAAGGGATCGGCGATCTGGATGATCGCCGACGAGTGGTACCCGTTCTTCCCGTTTCACCCATCGTTCCCCTACAACAGTGCCTCGCTGCAACTCCTGCCCTGGCTGCTCACCGACCTGGTGATGCTCGCCTTCCTCGTCGCCGCGGCGGCCGGCTATCGCCACTTCCGGCGGAGCGGCTCCGTCGATGCGCTCGACCCGTCGCTGTTCCTGGTGGGCGCGGCCTCGCTCGGCGCGATCCTGATCTCGGTGCGCTTCCTCTGGATGGCGGCGTTCCCGCTCCTGTTCGTGCTGCGCGTCCTGTCCGTCACCGCCCGCCCGCTCGCGCGCGTCGAGTGGACGGCGGCGATCGGGACCGCGGCGCTGCTCGCCGGATTCCTGCTGCCGGGCGGCTGGCGCGACCTGATGTTCGACACGCCGAGCGACCCGGCCACGTACCTCCGCATGCCGCTGAACGAGCGCCGCTTCGCGCTGCCCGGCGTGCGCTTCCTCGAGGAGGCGGGCCTGCAGGGCGCACTCTTCAACCCGTACCACCTCGGCGGCTTCCTCGGCTACCGCCTCGCGCCGCGCATGCGCACCTTCATCGACGGGCGCACCGAGCACTACCCCGCCGAGGTGATGGAGGACTTCGTCCACGTCAACTTCCGCTGCCTGCCCTTCGATCCGCGCCCGCCGTGCGCCCGCAGCGCCGGCCGGGCCTCCGAGCAGCCCACGCTCGGGGGCCTCGCCCTCGACGGCGGCGAGAGCTTCCTCGACGTGCTCGACCGTCGCCGCGTCGACGTCTTCTTCGCGATGGGCGGCGAGGCCAACCTCTACGGGCTGAAGGACACGCTGCACAACCTCGACGGCGCGCCCGGCTGGCTGCCGATCTACCGCTCACTCGATCACGCGATCTTCCTGCGGCTCGTCCCCCGCAACAGCGACAACCTGCGGCGCGTCGTCGCCTACTACCGCGCGCGCGGCATTCCGTTCGATCCGCGCCACGGGTTCGATCCTCGGCAGGCGATCCTCGCCGCCCCCGCGTGGGCGCGCGCGCAGCGGCTGCTCCCCGACGACGACGACGCGCTCCTCGCCGCCTCGCGCGGCGCCGACACAGAGGCGCGCTACCGCGCCCTCGACGCGCTCGGGCGCCACTACGCGATCATCGGCGACACCGTCGACGAGCTGGAGGTCGACCGCGCGGCTGCGGCGATGCGCGGCGACGTGGAGGCGCCGCGGCTGCGGATGGTCAAGGCGCTGGTCGCGCTCGGCCGCCCGTCGGAGGCGGAGCCGCTCGCGCGCGAGCTGGCGCGGATCCACACCGGCGACGGCCGCGCGCAGGCGCTGCACGAGCAGATCGTCCGCATGATCCCCCCGCCCCCCGCCGACGGAGGGGCCGCGCGCGATCGGTGACGGTCGCTTGACAATTAAATGAACGTTCGTTAAGTTACCCGCCGCATGGGACGCCCGGCCGCCAGCGAGGCGCGCGACACCCGCCGCGCCATCCTCGACGCCGCGCTCGAGCTGTTCGCCGAGCACGGCTACCACTGCACCAGCATGCGCGCCCTCGCCCGCGCCGTCGGCGTCCGCGAGTCGGCGCTCTACCACCACTTCCCGTCGAAGGACGCGATCCTCGAGGCGGTGTTCGCCGACCGCGTCGCGAGCCGGGTGGCGATCGCCGATCGCGAGCTGCGCATGCTCGGCGACCGGACGCTCGGTGAGGTGCTGACCAGCGCCGGCGAAGCGCTGCTCGCCCACCTCGAGTCGCCGCGCGAGCGGAAGTTCGTGCGCATCGCCTTGTCGGTGCACGACCTCCTCGTCTCCGACGCCTTTCCCCTCGAGCGGCTGACCGACGGCGTCCGCCGCGTCTTCCAGCTGCTCGGCGCCGAGATGCAGCGCACCGGCCGGCTTCGCAAGGACACCGACATCGAGGTCCTCCTCGTCGAGTTCGTGGCGCCGCTGCTCCTGACCAGCGGCGGCCTCTGGGGCAGCGCGAAGGGCCCCATCCGCATGCCGGCCAAGCGGCTCCTGAAGGCGCACGTCGCGGCGCTGGTGCGGGCCTATGGCGCGTGAGGCGAAAATGAACGAACGTTCACTCGGGAGCGCACCATGCTGCCCCTGATCCGCATCGCCCTGCGCAACGTGGTGCGCTACCGCCGGCGCTCGCTGATCGCGCTGTCGGCGGTCTTCCTCGCGCTCTTCGTCATGGTCTGCGTGCGCGGCTTCTTGAACGGCGTGCAGTCGGCGATCCGCGAGGGCGTGATCGACGGCCAGACCGGCGCCGTCCAGGTGCACCGGAAGGGCTTCCTCGCCGCGATGCAGGGCGCCTCCCTCGAGCTGGACGTGCCGGCCGACGACGCCTTCCTCTCGCGGATCGCCCGCGCGCCGCACGTCACCGCCGTCGCGCCGCGGATCCTCTTCGGCGGGATGGTCAACGCCAACGACCGCACCGTGTTCTCGCTGATGAGCGCGCTCGACCCGGTGCGCGAGGCGAAGGTCTGCCCGCGGCGCTTCGACCACGTCGACCAGGGCGCTCTCGTCGGCAAGAGCGCGCCCGACGGGAGCGACCTCACCGGCGCGCTGCTGCGGCGGATCGGCGCGCGCATCGGCGACCGCGTGGCCGTCCTCAGCAACGATCGCGACGGCGTGCTGAACGCCGTCGAGGTGGGCGTCGCGGGGAGCTTCCCCGAGGCCGGGCTCTTCGCCGCCGACAAGAAGGTGATGATGCTCCCGCTCGGCCCGTCGCAGGAGCTCTTGCGGATGCCCGGCCGCGCCACCGAGATCGCCGTCGCCGTCGATGACCTCGCCAACGTGGGCGCCACCGTCGCCGCCCTGCGCGCCTCGCTCGGCGACGAATACGAGGTCTCCTCGTGGCACGACGTCGCGCCCTTCCTCGACGACCTGATCAGCACCCAGGACGCCGTGCTCGGCATGATCGTGAACACGTTCCTGTTCATGGCGCTCCTCGGCATCGCCAACACGATGTTGATGAGCGTCCGCGAGCGTACCCGCGAGATCGGCACGATGATGGCCGTCGGCGTACGGCGGCGGCAGATCCTGGCGCTGTTCCTCGTCGAGGCGGCGATCCTCGGTCTCGCCGGCGGCGCGCTCGGCCTTGGCGCCGGCGGGGCGCTGATCCACCACTGGGCCGGCACCGGGCTCCACATCAAGACGCCCGCCTCGTCGGTGCCGTTCCTCGTCCACCCGTTCATCACGCCCGCCTTCATCGCGCGCGTGTTCATCGTCTCCACCGTCGGCGCGACGCTGGCCGCGCTCTACCCCGCCCTCCGGGCGAGCCGCCTCCGCCCCGTCGAGGCGCTCAACACGGCCGCGTGAAGCCATGGAAACCCTCCTCCGCGTCGCGATCCGCAACGTTTCGCGCAACAAGTGGCGCAGCGCCATCTCGGCGGCGGCGATCGTCGTCGGCGTGGCCGGCATCATCTTCCTGCAGGGGTTCGCCGGCGGGATCCTCAACAACCTCGTCGAGGACGCCGTCCTCAACAAGGTCGGCGCGATCCAGGTGCACCGGAAGGGCTTCCTCGACGCCGAGACCGACCCGCTCAAGCTCGACCTCCCCGACGACGGCTCGCTCGAGAAGCGCATTCGCGCCGTGCCCGGCGTCACCGCCGTCACGCGGCGGATCACCTTCGAGGGGATGCTCGGCAACGGGAGCGTCTCGAGCATGTTCAACGCCACGGCGATCGATCCGCGCACCGAGTACGCGGTGTGCCCGAAGCGCCGCTCCAACGTCGCCGCCGGCTCGACGCCGCTCGACGAGCGCTCCGACAACGGCGCGCTGCTCGGCAAGCAGCTCGTGCAGAGCCTCGACGCCAAGAGCGGCAGCGTGCTCACCATGCTCTCGGCCACGCAGGTCGGCGCCTCCAACGCGCTCGACGTCACCGTGAAAGGCTACCTGCCGTCGCTGCTCATCTTCGAGTCGAAGCGCGTGGCGACGGTGCCCCTCGCCTTCGCGCAGGAGTTGCTGCGCATGCCCGGCCGCGTCACCGAGTACGCGATCGCCGTCGACGACCTCTCGCGCGCCGACGAGATCGCCGCCCGCGTGCGCGAGGCGCTCGGGCCGGAGTACGACGTGGCCGAGTGGCGCGAGCTGTCGCCGTTCATCCGCGAGCGCATCGGCAACTTCCGGATCGCCTTCGTCATCGTCTCGGTGATCCTCTTCCTGCTCGTGCTGACCGGCATCGTGAACACGATGCTGATGAACATCTACGAGCGCGTCCGCGAGATCGGGACGATGCTCGCGGTCGGCGTCCGTCGCTGGCAGGTGGTGGTCCTCTTCCTCTGCGAGGCGATCGTCCTCGGGCTCCTCGGCGCGCTGGCGGGCGCCGCGCTCGGGTGGGGAGTGGTGTTCTGGCTCGGACGGCGGGGGCTGACCTTCGCCGCGCCGGGCGCCGACCCGCAGCTCATCCGCCCGCTGGTCACCCCGGCGTTCGTCGGGCTCGCCGTCGTGGTGGCGGTGCTGGCCGCGCTCGTCGCGGCGCTCTACCCGGCGTGGCGCGCCTCGCGGATGAGGCCGGTCGAGGCGCTGCGGGCCAACTAGTGGTTTTCGAACTCCGGATTTGGGAGGCGCGAACATGCGACTTCGGCAACTGATCGGTTTCCTGATTGTCTGTGGTGGAATCGCGCGCGCCGGCGAGCCGACGCCGGTCGATGTGCTCAAGCATTACGACGACACGATGAGCCCGAAGACCTTCGACTCGCTCATCACCATGGTGGCGCACCGTCAGGACGACACGACGCGGACCTACAAGTTCCGCGCGCTCAAGGGCGACGGCGACAAGATCCGACTGTGGTTCTACGAGCCGGCCGCGGCCAAGGGGCAGGAGATGCTCCGCGTCGGCGACAACATGTGGGTCTACATGCCCAACCTGAAGCGCGCCATCCGGCTCGCCTCGCGTGAGAGCTTCCAGGGCGGCGACTTCAACAACGCCGACGCGCTGCGGGTCAATTACGTCGCCGACTACACCCCGGCATTCGGCGACAGCGGCGCGAAGGACACCTGGCTCCTCGATCTGACGGCGAAGACCAAGGACGCCGCCTACGACCGGATCAAGCTGTGGATCCACAAGGCCGACTTCATGCCCGTAAAGGCGGAGTACTACGCCGCGTCGGGGAAGATGCTGCGCTCGATGGTGTTCGCCGACGTGAAGGACTTCCACGGCCTCAAGCGCCCCTCGCACCTCGTGATGAAGAACGAGCTGGCGCAGAAGCGCTTCTCCGAAATGAACACCCTCGACATGAAGCTCAATATCGACGTCCCGGCGCAGCGCTTCGTCCTCGACGAGCTGGGCCGGTGAACAAGCAATGTTCCGTGCGTCGCTCAGTCTCACGCTCGTGCTCGCGCTCACCGGGTTGGCGCGCGGGCAGGAGTCGCTCGATCAAATCGATCAGGCGAAGGCGGAGTCGAGCACGGCGAAGACGTCCGTCGCCGAGGTCAACGGCTACCTCGACAACCGCCTCCAGGGGTCGTGGATCAACCCCAATACGTCGCCGGTGTCGACGCGCGACCAGCCGGCGCTCCAGGACATCCTCGAGGCGAACGTCCAGCTGAAGGTGCACCTCGGCTCATCGGCGTTCGTCTACGCCGATCTCTCGCTGTTCTTCCAGTACGGCACCCTCTATTACCAGAGCGACGGAATGGGCGGCCGCCAGGGCGTCGCCGATCACTGGGTGGCCGGGCTGCAGCCGTTCTTCTCGCCGAACGAGCTGTACATCAGCTACGCGCCGCGCCCCTGGCTCCATTTCCTCGCCGGGCGGAAGCGCGTCGTGTGGGGCTCGGGGTTCGCCTTCAATCCCACCGACCTCATCAATCCACCGAAGGACCCGACGGATCCGAATCTCCAGCGAGCCGGGGCCTGGCAGGCGCGCATCGAGCTGCCCTTCGAGCGCTTCACGTTCAGCCTGCTCGCGGCGCCGTCGGTGCTCTACTCCAGCTACGGCCTGCCATCGGCGATGCTGGCCTACCCCTCCGCGGCGAACCTGCCGCCGCCGGCCTCGGGCCAGGCGATGTCGTACCGCGACGACCAGTTCCATTACCTGCTGGCGGCGCGCCTCTACGCGCTGATCTGGGACTCCGACATCAACCTGATGGCCTTCTTCTCGAACCAGTACAACGACGGCTTCGCGAACAAGCTGCGGCTCGGCGCCAGCTTCTCCCGCTATTTCTTCACCGACTACGAATTGCACGCGGAGGCGCTGTTCCAGCAGGGCTCGGCGCGCCCGTTCGTCAACCACTGGTGCGTCGCCGACGGGGCCGGCTTCGGCTCGCCCGGCTGCCCGGACCCCGCCGCGGCGATCGGTCCGTCGAAGCTCGCCGACTCGGCCATCACGGCGCGCGTCCTCGTCGGCGGGCGCACGATGTTCAAGGACGAATCGACGCTCTCGATCGAATACTATTACCAGGGAGACGGCGACTCCGACCTGGAGTTCGAGGACACGCTGCGCGCCCTGGTGCGGGCGCAGCAATCCCACGTCGCGCTGCCGTTCGGCCCGGCGGCCGTCCAGGATCCGGCGGTGAAATTCGCCTTCGACCCGCTGCGCCGACACTACCTGATCGCGAGCTACATGAAGCCGAAGATCCACGATGATTGGACCCTCGGCGCGACGTTGATCGCCGGCCTGCGCGACCTGTCCGGGATGTTCGCGCCGATGGTGAGCTGGGATGCGCGCGAGTGGTTGACGCTGACCTTGAACGGCTTCATCCCGATCCGCGGCATCCCCGTCGGGCAGGTGTCGGTGAACGGCAATTCCTACTCCGAATATTCGATGTTGCCCTTCGACTGGCGCGTGCTGTTCGAAGCGCGCGCGTTCTATTGATGTCGCAACGAGAGGAGAGCGCCATGGCGGCGAGAGAAGCAAGGAACGAGGTGTTCGTCGAGCTGCGCGGGATTACCAAGGACTACCAGCTTGGCCGAACCCAGGTGGTGGCGCTGCGCGGGGTGGACCTCTCGGTGCGCCGCGGCGAATTCACCGTCGTGATGGGCCCGTCGGGCTCGGGCAAGTCGACCCTGCTCAACATCATCGGCTGCCTCGACCGCCCCACCGCGGGCAGCTATCACCTCGACGGAATTCCCGTCGGCGGGCACGACTTCGACAAGCTCGCCTCGGTGCGCAACGAGAAGATCGGGTTCATCTTCCAGTCGTTCAACCTGATTCCGGTGCTCGACGTGGTGGAGAACATCGAATTTCCCTGCCTGATGCGCAAGCGCCGCGAGCCGGCCGCGTCGCTGCGGGCGCGGGTGTTGGAGGTGGCCGCCGACGTCGGGCTGACTCCCTATCTGAAGCACCGCCCCGACGAGCTGTCGGGCGGCCAGCGGCAGCGGGTGGCGATCGCGCGCGCCCTCATCACGCGCCCCGAGCTGGTGCTCGCCGACGAGCCGACCGCGAACCTCGACTCGGCCACCTCCGAGCAGATCATCGAATTGATGCTGAAACTCAATCAGGAAAAGGGCGTGACCTTCCTCTTTTCGACGCACGACCCGCGGGTGATGCACCACGCGCGGCGGGTGGTGCACATCGCCGACGGGAGGATCGTCGAGGCGCCGGCCGAGGAGGCGCTCGCGGCGCCGGCGAGCGGCTGAAAAGGCCTTTTCACTCCCAGGGAGTCTGGAGCCCGAACAGCCAGCTCCAGATCCCGCGCGGACGGGAGAGCGATCGGACGTAATGGACGAGCGACCAGCGGTCCTCCTCGTCGGGGAGCGCGCTGGCGAACGAGGGCATCGGCGTACCGTCGAGGCCGGTGATGAAGGTCCGGTAGACGTCGCCCGGGGTCGATCCCCCCTTGTAGAAGCCGCGCGAAAAATCGAGCGGTCGAATGGGGCGGCCGGTCTCGTCCTTGAGGCCTTTCGCGGCGCGCCCGTCACCGCGGCCGAGCGGGCCGTGGCATTCGATGCAGCCGGCGGCCTTGTAGAGGGCCTTTCCGTGGGCGAGGCGCGCGCCCGTCGCGGGCAGCGGCCGAAGCGCGGCGAGCGGCGGCACGATGCGCTCGGACAGCGGCTCCTCGTGGTAGCGCGGCGAGAAGCCGAGCACGTAATCGGCCACGGCGCGCCGTTCGTCCTCGGAGAGGAGATTGGCCCACGAGGGCATCGAGGTGCCGGGGACTCCGGCGCTGATGGTGCGCACCACGTCGTCGAGGAGCGGCAGGCTGCCCGAGGCGGTGGAGCGGAACTTGTAGACGCCGAGGGTGAAGTCGCGCGGCAGGGGATCGAGCCGCCGCGCCCCGGGCCCTTTCCCGTCGCCGTGATCGCCGTGGCAGGCGACGCAGGCGCGCAGGTAGACCTCCCGCCCGAGCAGCTCGCGGGCGAGGTCGCGCGGAGCGGGCGGCGCCGGAGCGGGATTCTCGTCGCCGCGCGAGGTCGCCGCGGCCAGCGTGGCGCAAATCAGGAGGAGCGCGCGACTCATAGGTAGGCGTGGATCTGGAGGACCAGCATGTCCTGATTGCCGAGCACCTTCTGGGGAATGTCACGCCGCAGGTAGTAGTAGGCGCTGATTCCCAAAAAGGGCAGGACCATGGCGTCGAAGCCGAGGGTGAAGCGCTCGCGCCCGTTGTTGGCGAGGTCGATGTCGGGGTCATTGAAGTCGTAGGCCGCCTTCAGGTTGATTCCCTTGTAGGCGAGCAGATCGATCTCGCCGTAGAAGGCCCATTGCCAGTTCGCCGTCGCCGTCGGCGTGGTCTTCCCGTCGGGAGGGCCGGTCCAGTCGCGGATCGCGTCCGCCTCGGCGAGGGCGGAGAAGCGGCCCCACCCGGTGCCGACGTAGCCGCCGGCGACGCGCCGCGTGGAGCCCGACTGGTCGGTCGAGCTGTCGTCCCACGAATAGCAGAGCCCGATCCGTCCGTGCTTGATCGCCACGCCGGCGGTGCCGGTGATCTGCTTTTTTACATTGTTGTCCGCGCCGCCGCCGTTGCCGTTGGTGACGGCGATGTGGAAGAAGGCGGGCCCCGGCTCGATCCCCGCCTCGACGCCGAGGTCCTGATTGGCGTAGTTGAACCCGGTCACCTGCCGGACGAAGATGTTGTCATCGGGGAGGCGCAATCCGTAGGGCAGCAGGAATCGGCCCGCTTTCAGGTACAGCCCGAGCGCGGGATACTGCGCCATCACGAATGCCTCGCGCGCCGAGGCCCCCTCGGGTGCCACCGTCTCGTCGAGATAGAGCAGCAGGTAATTCTTGACCAGGCTCATCTCGACGTAGAGCTGGCCCTCGGGGATCGCGAAGTTGTTTGCCTCCGGCGCGGAGAGCTTCTGGCCGAGGTACGAGCCGGTCGCGGCGAAGGTGGTGACGTTCTGGAAGCGCAACTCGGCGCCGAGCGATACGTGGTCGCCCAGCCGGGGGTCGGTGAACCAGCCCAGCGCGCCGCGCGACGACGGGCTGCCCTCGTCCCACGGCCCGACCTTCCACAGCGGCATCACCGTCTGCGCGAACCCCACGCCGAACGAATTGCGCTTGCCGCCGCCGGTGCGATTGACGTGGCACTGGCTGCACAGGTAGCCCTCGCGGAGCGCGAGGTAGGGCTCGGCGGCCGCCGTCGAAGCGGCGAGGACGAGCGCGACTACTGCGAATCGGGCAAGGCGCCCCGGGAGATCCATTGGCGAATGGCGGTGATCTGGGTTTCGTTGAGGTAGGGGCCGCCGAGCGGCATCTGCTGTCCCAGGGGGCGCGGGTCCTTCCCTTCGATTTTGATGACGAGGTAGCTGTTGTCCGGGTCGCCGGGCTTCACCCGATAGAGCCACTGCGACATCGGGTCGGAGGTCTTGATCTCGTCCGAGTAGACGTTGACGAGCAGGAGCCGGGACTCCGCGGCGTCGAGCTTCAGGCCTTTTGGCGCGGCGGCGCCCGCGTGGCATTGCGCGCAGATCGGGGTGAAGATCGTTTGCTGGATCCAGCCGAGGGTGGCGCGTTGATCGGCCGAGGCGTCCTCGGCGATGGGCTGCGCGGCGAGATCCAGCGAGACGCCGAAGAGATCGGGCGGCGGCGCGGTGAAATCGGGGGTCAGCGCCTGCCCGTTGATGTTGAGTCCGACGCCGTTTCCGACGCAGGCGGAGAGGCCGAGTGCGGCGACGGCGGCGATGACGTGCGAACCGCTCATGGCGAGGACGTTAGGGGCGCACCGGCGAGCAAGTACCTCGCGGCGGAAATGTCGATAGGACCGAGAGCGTCGATGCGCCCGCAGGGCGAGGCGCGACGAAGGAAGCTACTTGTAGGTAACTGACCGAGGAGCAACGAAACCATGCGGGATGCAGCGACGATCGAATCCATCGAGATTTCCGTCGCGAGGTACCAAGGTTTGCGAGCATGATCAGCGAATGATAGGAGGTATGACGGATCACGGTCAATGAGCAAACCACCCACAGGACCGACGGTGGCGCCCCGAGACGCCGCATGGCCGCCCGTCGAATGATCG
>JAJXSP010000199.1 GCA_021784515.1 Myxococcales bacterium
ATCTGGCTCCGGCCACCCGCGCCTCGACGCGCTGCTGGCGGCGGCGTCGCCGGATCTGGAGGCCGCGCCGACGACGAGCGACGACGTCGCCTTCTGGCTCTATTCGTCGGGCTCGACCGGCACGCCCAAGGGGGCCATTCACCTCCATTCGCACCTCGTCCAGACCGCGGCGCTCTATTCGCGCGGCGTCCTCGGCATTCGCGAGGACGATGTCGTGTATTCCGCCGCCAAGCTCTTCTTCGCCTACGGCCTCGGCAACGCGCTCACCTTCCCGCTTTACGCCGGAGCCACGGCGGTGTTGCGCGCCGAGCGCCCGACGCCCGCGATGGTGCTGCGCACGCTGCGCGAGGAGCGCCCGACGATCTTCTGCGGCGTGCCGACGCTGTTCGCCGCGGTCCTCGCCGACACGGCGCTCGCCGCGGAGCCGGGATCGCCCTCGTTGCGTTGCAGCATCTCGGCCGGCGAGGCGCTCCCGCGGCACGTCGGCGAGCGCTGGCGGGCCCGCTTCGGCAGCGACATCCTCGACGGCATCGGCTCGACGGAGATGCTTCATATCTTCATCAGCAATCGTCACGGCGACGTGCGCTACGGCACCTCGGGGCGGCCGGTGCCGGGCTATCAGGTGAAGCTGGTGGACGACGGCGGCCAGCCGGTCGCCGACGGCGAAGAGGGCGCGCTGTGGGTGCAGGGCCCGTCGAGCTGCGCCGCCTACTGGAACCAGCGCGAGCGGAGCCTCTCCACCTTCCACGGATCGTGGACGCGCACCGGCGACCGCTACGTCCGCGACGCCGACGGCACCTTCACCTATTCGGGGCGCGCCGACGACATGTTGAAGGTCGGCGGGATCTGGGTGTCGCCGTTCGAGGTCGAATCGGCCCTCGCCGCGCACGACGCCGTGCTCGAGGCGGCGGTGGTGGGCCACGCCGACGACGCGGGGCTCGTCAAGCCGAAGGCGTTCGTGGTTCTGAAGGAGCGCGGCCGCGCCGCGACGGCGCTCGTCGACGAGCTGAAGGCGTTCGTGAAGGGACGGCTGGCGCCCTACAAATACCCGCGCTGGATCGAGTTCGTGGAGGAGCTGCCGAAGACGGCGACGGGGAAGATCCAGCGCTACCGGCTGCGGAGTTGAATCCCGGGTCGCGCCGCGATTCGACGCGACCCGGATAAGGGGGCTACATCGGGCAGGCGTTGCCGGCGACGCACGCCGCCGCGCCGCCGTAGGTGCAGCAGGTGAACCCGGCGGTGCAGGCCGCGCAGGGGCAGGCGTTGCACGAGGGCGAGGCGAAGTACTGCCGGCAATCGCCGCGCACGCACACCGACACCGCGTCGCAGACCGTGCCGCACCCGCCGCAATTGAGCGGGTCGTTCTGCATCTCGTTGTTGGTGAGGCAGGAGGCGCCGCCGCCGAAGCCCTGCTGGCAGTAGTTCTCGCCGATGTCCGAGCACAGCGTGTCGACGCACAGGCCGTCGACGCAGCGCGGGGCCTGCAGGCCCTTGCGCGTGCAATCGTTGCCGCAGGCGCCGCAGTTGGAGACGTCGTGCGTCAGCTCGACGCAGGTGTTGCCGCACAGCGAGAGCCCCGGCTTGCAGGCGCACTTGCCGCCGCTGCAATAGGTGGTGTGCGAGCACTGCATTCCGCAGGCGCCGCAGTTCCACGGGTCGCTCTTCTCGGTGGTGCAGAACTGGATCTGCTGCTGCTGGCACGTCGCCGCGCCCTGCGCGCAGCTGCACTTGCCGTTGGTGCAGAGGTCGCCGTAGGCGCAGGCGTTGTTGCAGCCGCCGCAGAAGCGCGGGTCGCTCGAAGTGTCCACGCACTCCACGCCATTGAAGGTCTGGCACTGCTGGCGCCCCTGCGGGCAGGCGCACTTGCCCGCGGTGCAGGCGAATCCGGGGTCGCAGCCATTGCCGCACTGGCCGCAATTGAAGGTGTCGGAGCTGAGGTCCACGCAGGCGCCGTTGCACACCGTCTGGCCCATCGGGCAGCCGCACTTGCCGGCGCTGCACACGCCGCCGGCGGCGCACTCGTTGCCGCACTTCCCGCAGTCGTTGACGCTGGTATTCAGGTTGACGCAGCCGAGCGCGAGGCCGCAGTCGGTGGTGCCGCCGGTGCAGGAACACTTCCCGCCGATGCAGACCGCGCCGGCGCTGCACTGCTTGCCGCAGCCGCCGCAGTTCTTGACGTCGCCGGTGGTGTCGGTGCAGGCGTTGGCGCACACCGTCTGGCCATTCGGGCAGGCGCCGCAGACCCCGAAGTTGCATGTCTGTCCCTTCGCGCAGGCGCGGCCGCACATCCCGCAATTGGAGGGATCGCTCGAGAGATCCGAGCAGACGTTCTGCGCCATGCAGAACACCTGGCCCTTGGCGCAGCCGCACACGCCGCCCGAGCAGACGCCGTTCTTCGCGCACGCCTTGCCGCAGGCGCCGCAATTGGCGGGATCGTTCATCGTGTTCGCGCAGGTGTTGCCGCAGACGATGGTGCCCATCGGGCAATCGCAGATTCCATTGTTGCAGGCCGCGCCGCCCGGGCAGGCCTTGCCGCACGCGCCGCAGTTGCCGATGTCGCTCGACAGATCGGCGCACAGGCCCTGGGCCTGGCAATTGACGAATCCCTTGGCACAGGTGCAGGCCGAATTGACGCACAGGCCGTCCTTCGGGCAGGTGGTGCCGCACGCCCCGCAGTTCGCGGTGTCGCTCGTGGTGTCGACGCACTGGCCGTTGCACACCGTGCGGCCATTCGGGCACTGGGCGCACTTGCCGGCGGCGCACGGCGTGTTCGGCGCGCAGGCATTGCCGCACAGGCCGCAATTGGCCGGGTCGCTCGACACGTCGGTGCAGGTGCCGCCGCACAGCGCGAGGTTGTTCCCGCACTGGCACTTTCCGGCGGCGCACGTCGAGAGGGCCGGGCAGGCCGTGCCGCAGGCGCCGCAATTGAGCGGGTCGGTCTGGAGGTTGGCGCAGGCGTTCTTGCACACCACCAGTCCCATCCCGCACACCACCGTGAGATCGGGCGGCGTCGCGAGGTCGGGGATCATCGTCAGGTCCGGCGGCACGGAGAGGTCGATCGCCATCGCGAAGTCGGGCTCGGCGGCGAGGTCGGGCTCGCCGGCCATGTCGGCCCCGTCGGCCCCGTCGGCCCCGTCGAGCAGGGCGAGGTCGTCGGTCGGTGCGGTGGCGAGGTCGTCGGTCGGCGCGGTGGCGAGGTCGCCCTCGCCGGCGAGGTCGGCGCCGGAGTCGTCGGCGAGGTTCGCGAGGTCGCCCACCTCCGGCGGCATCGTGAGGTCCGGCCCCTTGCCGTGCATGTCGGGACCCGGCGCGGCACCTTCGTCGCCCGCTCCTGCGTTCGAGCCGCCGCAGCCGGCCACTCCCGCGGCGAGCAGCGCCGCCGCCAGCCAGGCCGATCCAACCGTGTTTCGCCGCTTGTTCATGGTTCGCCTCGCCTTCCCGGAGATTTCCAGCCGGGCGGGGGATGCTCCCCCGTGGCGGGGCCGACTGTCAACTCCGCCGTCGGCAAATCATTCGCCGGGCAGCGAGAGCCCGGTCCACCAGTTGCGCGCGTGCCACAGCACGGCGTGGTCCTGGGCCATGCCGGCGCCCATGCCGACGAGGAAGGCGATCAACATGCTCACCACGACGACGACGGAGAGGTTGGCGACGAAGATCAACGGATAGTGCGGTCGCTTCATCACCTCGGGCGGGCGCTTGATCAGCGACCAACCCCAGATTACGACGAGCAGGACGAGGATCGCGGGCCAGGAGCGCGCCGCCAGCTCCCAATCGACCCGCACGTCGAGGAAGACCGTCCGCAGCGCGTCCACCTGCTCGTCGATCGGTCGGCTCATGGCCCCTCCACGACGCCACGGCGACGGGAGGAGTCCTTGATCGCGATCAGCCCCGGCGGCCTGTCATTGATAAAGCGCCAGCATCACGTAGCTCACCGCGGGCCGGTCGCTGCCGACGGCCGCCACCTCGATCTCCTCGCTCACCATCACGCCCTTTTGCTTCTGCTCGACCGCCACCACGCGCGAGCGCGCGTGCAGCGTGGCCCCCGACGGAACCGGGCTCACGAAGCGCAGCTTGTCGGAGCCGTAATTGACGATATTGCGATATCCGCCGATGGCGCGGTCGGTGCGGCGGCGCAGCGCCGGGATCAGGCTGAGCACGAAGAATCCGTGGGCGATGGTGCCGCCAAACGGGCTCTCGCGGCGCGCGCGCTCGACGTCGACGTGGATCCATTGACGATCGCCGGTGAGGTCGGCGAAGCGGTCGATCATCTCCTGCGAGACGGTGATCTCGGGACCCCATGGGCCGAACTCCTCGCCGACGAGTGCGCGGAGCGCGGCGAGGTCGTCGAAGCGGATGGTCTGCATGGCGGGCGATCGTGCGCCCGCCCCGGCGCACCGGTCAATCCAAGCTACACTTGGCGCCATGTTGAAGCTCTATTTCGCGCCCCGCACCCGCGCCACCCGCGCCCGCTGGCTCCTCGAGGAGGCAGGCGCTCCCCACGAGCTGGTCCCGGTCGATCTCGCCGCCGGCGAGAACCGCACGCCGGCCTACCGCGCGCTCCACCCGCTCGGCAAGGTGCCGGTGCTCAGCGACGGCGAGGTGACGATCTACGAGACGGCGGCGATCCTGGCGACGATCGCCGATCGCTTTCCCGAGGCGCGCCTCGCGCCGCCGGTGTCGAGCCCGCAGCGCGCGCTGTATTACCAATGGATCGCGTTCGCGGTGGGCGAGATGGAGGCGCCGATCGGGGCGGTGATGCGCCACTCGGCCAGGCTGCCGGAGGCGCAGCGCCTGCCCGCCGCGGCGGCCGAGGGGCGGGCGCGCTTCGACGCCGTGGCGGCGGCGCTCGAGTCGGCGCTCGCCGGGCGCGACTACCTGCTCGGCGAATTCAGCGCGGCCGACGTCATGGTGGGAGGGCACCTGATCTGGGCGCGCAAATATGGATTGCTGGAGGGCCGACCGGTGCTGGAGGCCTATTGCGCGCGCCTCTCCGCCCGCCCTGCCTACCGGCGCGCGAACCAGGAAATCGGGACATCGATCGGAGGCTGCTCGTCGGAGCGGCGCTGATCGCAACGCGCGCCTCGTTCACGTTGGCTTCTTCGGCGTGCGGGCGATCCGCGCCTTGCGGGGCGCGCGTGCGCCGCCGCGGTCGGCGCGGCAGGAGCAGGGCGTGGGGCAGGTGGGCGTGTCGTCGAAGCGCAGCGCGCGCCCCTCGACGAGCGCGCGGGCGACGCTGGAGGAGGCGTGCTTCAGGATGCGGCTGAAGGTGGCGCGCGAAACTTCCATGCGCCGCGCGGCGTCCACGTGCTCCAGCCCGACGACGTGGGCGAGGCGGAGCGCCTCCAGCCCGTCGAGGCCGATCACGATCTCGCCGGACGCCGCGTTGAGGCTCGCCGGGCGGAACACCAGCGACGGAGGGAAGAAGATCACGCGGCGGCACGACCGGGCGCGGGGCATGGCCGCGCATGCTAGCCCGAGGGCGGGCCGGCGGCGCAAGCCCCGCGCGCGGGGACGCGCGGGGACGCTACGTAGGCTGCGGCATCGGCGTGGTCGGGATGCCCTCGCCGGGGAGCGGGCGGCGGCGCACCACCGGCTCGCGCACGATCACGCGCGCCTCGGACCGCGCACCGAGCGCCCCACCGAGCAGCGACGAGCCGAGCGCGAGGACGTAGGTGATGAAGAGCGCGAGGCTGACGCTCTGGCCACGGAGCGCGTCGAGGAAGTCGCGCGTCACGAGGCCGAGGCCGAAGCCCACCATCAGGCGCAGCCAGAAGAGCACGGCGCCCAGCAGCATGAACGTCGCCCACGTGACGGCGCCCTGGAGCAGGCCGTCGCGGGTCGTCGGCGAGCGGGCGATCATCGCCGCCAGCAGCCCGCCGAAGAACGCGGCGATGACCCACGCCACGAGGGCCCAGATCCCGAGCACGGGGTTGAGGCGGTGGATCATGTCGGCGGCGTAGGGGCCGCCGGGGAAGAGGCCGACGGCTCCGGCCAGCAGCATGAGCAGGCTCGCCAGCATCAACGACACCACGGTGCCTGCTCCGACGGCGCGAAGGCTGATACGGCTCTGGAAATCCAACCGACTGGGCTCCACAATTTCCATCACGTCACCTCCGGGGGAGAGGCTGGGCCGCGGTGGATCGGGCGCAAGGGGCGACTGCTTCAGGGCGCGAGCACGATCGAGCCGACCGCCTGCGCGGCGGACACCGCGCGCAAAGGGCGGGATCGATGGCCGCAAGAGTGACCGCGGCACATGCGCTGCACGCGGGCCGTCGGGGCATGGCCCGGATCCTCGTCGTGGAAGAGAGCGCCGTGGCTCGGGAGGCGCTGCGCGAGCTGCTCGGCGGCGAGGGGCACGCCGTTCAGCTCGCGGCCACGACCGCGGAGGCCGAGTCGATGATCGCCTCGCAGGTCCCGGACCTCGTCCTCACCGAGGCCCACGCGCCGGGGATCGACGGGCTGGGTCTCGCGCGACGCCTCCGCGCGCAGGCGCCCGCGCCGGCGGTTTTGATCATGTCGGTCTTCCGCCCGGCCGAGGTGCCGCCCGAGGCGTTCCTCGAGAAACCGATCGACCTCGAGCGCCTCGCCGCCCTGATCGGCCGCGCGCTGGTGTAGCCGGAAGTCTGTCATCGGGCGCGCAAGCGTTACGAACGGCACCCCCGCCGCCGGCAACTCCTGCGGCCACATGGACTGCGTACCAGGAGCCTGTTCCCGTAATTCGCCTGCTGCGGCGTCCGATGCGCTCGCCCTGGCTTCGTCGCTCCTCCTCGGATTACTGCAAGTAGTCCTTCGTCGTCGCTCCTCGCCTGGGCGGCGCCTCGAACGCCTCGCGACGGCGCCTTACGGGAACAGGCTCCTAGAAGTGCAGGCCCGTCGGGTCGAGCGTCACGCCCGGCGCGAGCGACAGCGTCGGCGCGCGTTCGACGCCCACCGCGGTTCGGCTCGTCGCGGCGAGGATGAGCGCCGGCACCGCCAGCAGCACGCCCACGCCGCCGACCGCCCCGCCGGCGATCGTCATCGGGTCGGAGGTCGAGGAGCCGGTGATCACCAGCACCACGCCGACGAGGATGAGCGGCACCGAGGCATAGGCGAGGGTGACCCCGGCGCGGCGGCGCCCGAGCGACCCGGGCTTGACGACGAGACGGAGCGCGTCGGGACCGGCGAGGGCGAGGTCGCGCGACGGGGTCACGCCCGGTCCGGCGACGCGGTAGGTGCCCGGCGGGAGCGCCACGTCGCAGGGCGCCGCGCAGACCTCCTGGCCGGGCTCGTCGCCGTCGTCGTCGCCGACGACGTGCTGCAGCACGACGGGCCTGCCGTCCGCCTCGAGGCGCACCGACGGAATCGGCGGCGGGTCGGCGCGCGAGGGCGCGGGGGCGAAGGCGGCGAGGGCGGCGAGGGCGGCGTAGGCGCTCCGAGGCATGGCGATCTCTCCGTCGGCGAAGCTACCACGACGGGAGCCCAATCCGGGCCGCCGACCGCGACGAGAACTGGCGATCGGACCAAACGGCCGATACCCTTCACGCGATGCTCTCCCGCTCCAGGCTCGGCCTCCTCCTCGCCGGTGCGCTCGCCTGTGGGTGCACCCCGCGGCGCGACGCGGCTTTGGCGGCGTCCGCTTCGGCCCGCGCCTCGACGACGGCGCCTGCCGCGGCGACCACGCCGGCCCCGCCCGCTCCGCCCCGCGAGTACGTGATCGTCGTGAGCGAGGACGGCCTGCGCCCCGACGTGATCGATCCCGTGCGCACGCCCAACCACGTCGCCCTCATGCGGCAGGGCGTGACCGCGCGACTGGCCCGCACCATCCACGAGAGCGACACGCTCCCCTCGCACGCCGCGATGCTCTCGGGGTTCGAGGCGAAGGACCACGGGCTGTGGTGGAACAGCCTGAAGACGGGGAGGGGCTTCATCCACGTGCCGACGATCTTCTCCATCGCCAAGGAGCACGGGCTCTCGACGGCGATGTTCATCGGCAAGCCGAAGCTGCGCCACATCGCGCTGCCCGGCAGCGTCGATCACCTGGAGCGCCCCGGCTACTTCTGCGCGACGGTGGTGCGGCGCGCGGCGGAGTACTTCGTCAGCGACAAGCCGAACCTCATGTTCGTCCACTTCTCCGACCCCGACGAGTTCGGTCACAGCGACGGCTGGATGTCGCCCGCCTACCTCACCGGCGTCGAGCACAGCGACCGCTGCCTCGGCACGCTGCTGCACGCCGTCGACGAGAGCGGGATCGCCGACCGCACCGTGGTGATCGTCACCGCCGACCACGGCGGCCACGGCCACGCCCACTCGGATTCGCGCGAGGAGGTCGATCGCGAGATCCCGTGGATCGTGCGCGGCCCCGGCGTCGGCAAGGGCCAGATCCTCGATCAGACCGTCGTCACCGTCGACACCGCGGCGACGGTGCTCGGCATGCTCAAGCTGCCGCTGCCCGCCCACATGGCCGGCCACCCCCGCCTCAACTGAATCTTCACCGCCCCATCGCCCGCCGGAAGTCGCCGATCGTCTCGTCCTCGTCGTGCGCGTGGGCGAAGCGGGTGGCGGCGCGGAACGAGGAGTCGTCGATCACCACCGGGTACTTGAGGTGCGCCACCGCCCCGGGCGGCAGCCGCGGCAGCCCGAAGCGGCCGAACAGCATTCGCATCAGCAGCTCGGGGACCGGCACCGGCGTGCACCCCGCCTGGCGCGCGAGGTGCGACAGCGGCAGCGGCTGCGGGCCCGCCACGTTGTAGACCCCGCGCAGCTTCTTCTCGAGCGCGAGGCAGATCGCCGTCGCGGCGTCCTCGTCGTGGAGGAACTGGAAGAGCGGATCGAAGCCCGCCACCATCGGCACGCGCGTTCCCTGGAGGAACGTGGCCAGCGTGCCGCTCGCCGTCGGACCGAGCGTGTAGCAGAGGCGCAGGACGCAGGTCTCGAGCGCGGGATAGCGCCACAGCGCCGAGCCGGCGTAGAGGTCGGCGGCGACGAGATCCGCCAGCTCGGGGAAGGTGGTCATCGCCATCGGCGGGTCTTCCTCGCCGTGGTAGAGCGTCGAGTCGGCGGCGGCCCCGTAGTAGGTGTGGCGCCCGACGAAGATGCACTGCCGCGCGCCGTAATGATGGCAGTGGTCGAACACCGCGCGCGTGCCGAACAGGTTGATCCGATACCGGTCCTCGCTGCGCTGGGTGAGGTGCGTCACCGTCGCCATGTGGATCACCGCCTCGGGGTGGTGCTGGCGGAACACCTCCTCGGCCGCGCGCTTGCGGATGTCGAGCTGCAGCACCTCGATGCCCGTCGGCGCGTCGGGCCAGTGGCGGCGGTCGATGCCGATCACCTGGTGGCCCGCGTCGCGGAGCCGCGTGGCGACGAGGCGCGCGAGGCGGCCCGTGATCCCCGGGATGAGCACCTTCATTTGCGCTCCTCCCGGCCGTTCTCGATCAACTGCGCGATCCGGCATTTGACCTGGTCCACGTAGCCCTCGATCACCGCGTCCTCCTCGGAGGGCGAGCCGGTAAAGACCATCGGCTCGCCGTAGTGCACGTCGAGCGGCACGCGCCGCGGGATCGGCAGCAGCCACGGCGTCACCGGGATGTAGGGGACGCCGAGCCGGTGGCCGAACCGCTCGAGGTTCATCACCGACGGGATCGCGCTGCCGCCGCCGAGGAAGGCGAAGGGGACGATCGGCGCCTGCGTCGCCAGCGCGAGGCGCATGAAGCCGGTGCCGAAGTGGACCAGCGAATAGCGCTCCCAGTACAGCTTCGCGGTGCCGCGCGCGCCCTCGGGGAACACCATGAGGAGGCGGTCGTCGCGGAGCAGCCGCTCGGCCAGCTCGGGGACCCCGGTGAGCTGCCCGGTGCGGCAGCTCCACTGCGAGGCGACCGGGAACAGGTTGATGAACTTCTCGACCATCCCGTGCGCCAGCCGCGGCGGCTCCATCTCGAGGAGCATCGAGGCGAGCACCATCGCCCCGTCGAGCGCGATGCCGCCGGAGTGGTTCCCGACGAGGATCGCGCGCCCGCGCACCGGGACGTTCTGCACGCCGTGCGCGCGCACCTTGAACCAGTCGCGGTAGAAGAAGGCGAGCACCGAGAAGAAGTGCACCAGCGCCTCGGTCGAGACGCCGTAGGGATCGAGGCCGTGGCGGTTGAAGGGGATCTCCAGCCGCGCCACGCGCGCTTCGACGTCGGGATCGTTCCACAGGGACACGTCTACCTCCGCGGGCCCGCACTCTAACCGGAAGTGGGGCGGGGCGGTACTTGAGGGAGGAGAAGGAGAACGAGCGCGACTCGTCGACGTAGTCGTTGTTGTCGTTGTCGCCGACCAGGTCAACGAGGGCCGTCAACGTCAACGTCAACGTCAACGTTTCGTGCACGAGAGCGAGACGCGGACCAGGCGAGTCGCTCGGGCGAGGCAACGCGCGG
>JAJXSP010000200.1 GCA_021784515.1 Myxococcales bacterium
CGCCCGGCCGAAATAATGTCGCCATTCTCGGCGGTCGAGGCGCCCGATCCGGCGAGGAGCGAGGAGAGCGCTTGCTCTCTGCAAGTGACCGACGAGCAACGAAGTCGGTCGGGATGGATCGGCTGCCCAGTTGGCGAGATTATTTCGGCCGGGCGCCTTACTCGCCCGCGATCCCGAGACGCGCATTCGGGAGCCGGGTCGGAGCTGGGTGAATACTGGGGCGGGGCCGACGACGACGCGGCGTGAGGCCCGTTGGGGACGGCGCCGGCTACCTCGGGACCTTCCGTGCGAGGGCCAACTGCCCGACGAGGTGCTTCATCCGCGCGCGATCTCCCCGGTGCGCGGCAGCTCGGAGCTTCCCGAGGAGCCCTCGCGCCCTTGTTACCGCTGTAACAAAGGCGCCGTCCGTCGGTGAGCGCGGTCTTTTCAAACCGGGTTCGAGTTCCAAGGATTCCGCCGGTTCGACAAGAGCACGAGCAGTCTCGACAAGTTCCGGCCCAATTCGAATCCCCGCGTCACCACTGTTTTCGCTTTTTTCGGCAGGAAATCAGGCACGCGGGAAAGTGCGCCCCGCCTCGGAGGGGGTGCACGACCGCGCGCGAATGCGCTCGGTCGGGCTGCGTTCGCGGGTGGAGCTTCCGGCTTCAGACGAAGACGTTGACGCGGCTTCCGACGCCGTTGGGGTCGGCGGCCGGCTTCTGGGCGGCGCCGGTCTTGGACGCATCCTCGGCGACCAGCTTCTGCATGGCTTGTGGGTCCCCCTTCGCCGCCTCGGCCAGGGTCTGCGCGTAGGTCTCTTGGGCTTCCTCGGCCGCGCTGCCCTCGGCGGCCGACGACGACGCGCTCGCGGAAGGGGACGTGCTCGCGGCGGGCGGTGTGCTGCCGCCGGCGTTGGTGGCACCGGCTCCCTGCGGCGGGCCGGCGGGGGCTGCTTTTGCGGGCGGGGGGGTGCGGACGGGCTGGCTGGTGGCCACGCCGGACGAGGCGCCAACGACTGCGATGGACATGTTCGTTCTCCTATTCCTGGCGCACCGACGCGTTGATATGGAGCGCCTGGATCACGCTTCGGCCAGCACCGGAGATTCTGAACCCCAGCCGATCGTTTTTTTTCCTGCATCGTCCCCTCGCCGACGAAGGGCGCGGCCTCCGGGCACCGGAGCGGGTTCGCGACGCCCCCAGCGGTCCACGGGGTCCGTCGTTTCGGCCAACGTCCCAAAGCCGACCGCTCGGTAGACGCCTCTCTGCAAGCGGCGGCAGCAGGGCGCGGTTGCGAGCCCGCGTTCAGCGCGGTCGGCTCTTGCCCGACTTTCGCTTCGTCGCCGGCCCGCTCTTGCTCTTCTTGCCCGCCGCTGCGTCGCTGTCGCCGCCGGTCAGCCAATCGAACTGGCCGCCATCCTGGTGCGCGCCCGCATCCGTCGGCGCCGCCTTGGCAGCCCGCCCCGAGCCATTGGACGCGGTCGGGGACGCGGGGACCTGGCTGACCGCCGCGTCGAGATCGCTCGGCTCGGGCGCCTTCACCGGTTTCTTCGCCTTGCGGCTCTCTTCGTATTCCTTGAGCCGGTCGCGCGGCGCCGCGGCGCCTTCGCTCTGGCCCGCCGGCGTCTCGGGGCGCGAGGCCCCCACCGACCGGGCCTGCGCCGCCGCGGCGCTCGCGTCCTCGTCGGCCGAGGCGCTCGACGGCGCGCTCTCGGCCTGCGGCTGGATCGCCGCGAGCTTCCCGAAGGCGCGCTGGAACTCCTCCTCGCTGGGAGGCTCGGCGCCCTTCTTCATGCACACGATCGCGCGGACCGCGCTGTCGTCCGCGGGACGGAAGCGCAGCTCGATCGCCGTACCCCAGATGGCCCCTTTGCCCTCGGCCTCCTTCGACGCCGCCCACTTCGACTCGAGCGTCGGGTGCGCCCCCTTGTCCGCCACGGGCTGGTCCTTGCCGTCGTCGTAGTCGTGGGGATTGCCGCGCAGCGGCTTCTGCGTGAGCACCAGCTCGCGGCCCGAGATCGGGATCTTCCCCTGCGCGTCCGGCCGCGCGGCCTCGCCCTTGACCTTCCCGAGGTCGATGTCGACGCGGCAATAGGGAACGGCGAGGCGCACCTCCTCCGGTGGCACGACCCGCCCCCCTTGGACGTAGAGATGCAGCTTGTTGAGCATCGAGAGCGGATCGTCCTGCGCCGCGACGGCTTCGTTCAGCGCCGCCCGCGCGACGCCGAGCGGAGCCTCGAAGCGAAGCACCGTCTCGGGTTCGAACACCACGCGCGGCGCTCGGGCATCGGCGGTCGCCCCAAACAGGAACATCAAGGTCACTGCACTGGCTGTCGTTCGCATCGAATCGGTCGTGTCGAAGGCTCGGAAGTTCGGTCGGAGGGAGGCGCTCCGCAGGGAAGCAACGGAGCGCCGAACGCCGCGCGATCGTGCAACCGCGCGCCGCCACCGTCAACAAAGCGAGTCGGAAGATACGAAAACTTTGCTTGAAGCCCTCGGTGCCCACGCGGTGTAGACGATCGCACCATTCCCGAGGGTCCCATGAATCGATCGCTCGCCGTGCTCCTCGCGCTCGCCGCCGCCGGATGCGGCCACTCCACCTCCGGCGACGATGCGAACGGCGGCACGCCGCCCGATGCCTCGACCTTCGCCGCCGACCTCCGAGCGGCGCACGACCTCGCCGGCGCCCACCACGCGGCCGCCGACCTCGCCACCGCCGTCCCCGGCGACCTCGCCACAGCCGCGACGGACGACGCCGCCACCGACGCCGACCTCGCGACCGGGGCCGACCTCGCGATCGGAAACGACCTCGCGATCGGAAACGACCTCGCGCCGCCCTGCGGCGGCTGCCCGGTGGGCTACACCTGCGGCACCGCCAACGGCCTGCCGGTGTGCCGCGCGCCGAGCGGCATCCCGCTGTTCACGAGCGTGTTCGTGGTGCTGATGGAGAACACCACGCTCGGGACGCTGCAGTCGGCGATGAAGGCGAACGGCGCGCCCAACCTCTCGTCGCTGGCGGCGAAGTTCGCCAGCGGCTCCGACTACCACGGCGTGGCGCACCCGAGCCTGCCGAACTACATCGCGCTCACCTCGGGCGACACGCAGGGCATCGGCTGCGATTGCAAGGCGCAGCCGGGCCAGGGCAGCTGCAACTTCGCCACGTGCAATGCGCTGCTCTCGCTGTGCACGTGCAGCCAGAACGTGATGAACCTCGCCGACCAGCTCGAGGCGGCGAACCTCTCGTGGATGGCCTTCGGCGAGGACATGGGCGCGCCGTGCAACCTCGTCGACGCCGGCAAGTACGCCGTGCGCCACGTCCCCTTCCTCTACTACGACGACGTCCAGACCAACGGCGCGCGCTGCAACGCGCACGTGGTCGACTTCAAGGGCTTCGACGCGAACAAGGCGGCGCGCTTCAACTTCATCGCGCCCAACCTCACCGACGACATGCACGACCCGATCGTGGCGACGCAGCAGAACATCGCCAACGGCGACTCCTGGCTCGGGCCGCAGGTGGCGGCGATCCTCGCCTCGCCGGCGTGGACGGATGGCGGGCTGCTGGTGGTGGTGTGGGACGAGGACGACTTCTCGGGGCTGCTCGGCGCCGACAACCCGATCCCGATCTTCGTCGCCTCGCCGTACGGCAAGGGCGGAGGCTACGTGAGCGCGGTGAAGGCGGACCACTACTCGCTTTTGGCGACCTTCGAAGACGGACTCGGGCTGGGCGGCCGGCTCGGTAACGCGGGCAAGGCGCGGGCGGGGATCGCCGACACGCTGGCCGACTACTTCCCCGCGCAGTGATCCGCTATTCGTCGAGCCGCGCCCGCAGCCGCTCGAGGCCGAGGTCGCCCGTCGCGCCCGGCGAGACGCGCGCGCGCAGGCTCTCCTCGGGCGTGCGGTCGCCGAGCGCGTCGAGCTGCCCGGCGACCCGGCGATAGGCCTCGCGGAACGGCACCCCCTCCCGCGCCAGCTCGACGGCGCGATCGGTGGCGTAGAGATCGGGCGTGATCGCGGCGCGCATGCGCTCGCGATCGAGCGTCATCCCGCGCACGAGATCGGGCAGCAGCTCGACGGCGGCCAGCCCGTGCTCGACGGCGCGCAAGAGCGGGCCCTTGGTCGCCTGCAGGTCGCGGTGGTAGCCGCTCGGCAGCGAGAGCGTCGCCGCGATCTCCGCCTGCGCCCCCGCCACCACGCCGTACGCCGCGCGCAACAGCTCCACGACATCCGGGTTGCGCTTGTTCGGCATGATCGACGATCCGGTCGTGTGGCGATCGGGCAGCCGCACGAAGGCGAACTCGGCGGAGGTGTAGAGCGAGAGGTCCCACGCCAGCCGCCGCACGTCGAGGAGCGCCTGCGAAAAAGCGCTCAGCACCGCCAGCTCGAACTTGCCGCGGCTGTTCTGCGCGTACACCGGGTTCCACTGCAGCGACGGGAAACCGAGCTCCGCGGCCACGCCCGCGCGGTCGAGCGGCAGGTTCACGCCATAGCCCGCCGCGGTGCCGAGCGGGCAGCGATCGATCCACCCGCGGGTGAGCCGCGCGAGCTGCGCGTCGTCGAGGAGCGCCTCGACGAACCCCGCGAGCCACAGTCCCACCGACGACGGCACCGCGCGCTGGAGGTGGGTGTAGCCGGGCATCGGCGTCATCGCGTCGGCCTCGGCGCGCTCGAGCAGGGCGCGCGCCGCGTCGCGCAGGCGCGCCTCCAGCCCCTCGAGCGAGGCGCGCTGGTGGAGCCGCAGCGCGACCAGCACCTGGTCGTTGCGGCTGCGCCCGGTGTGCACCTTGCGCCCCGCGTCGCCGAGCTTGCCGACGAGGAACGCCTCGATCGCCGAGTGGCCGTCCTCGAAGCGCGCGTCGAGCACGAACTCGCGCGCGCGGAACTTGTCGGAAAGCTCGTCGAGCGCCGCCGCGATCGCCGCCACCTCGTCCGCCGCGAGCAGCCCGATCCGACCGAGCCCCGCGACGTGCGCGCGCGAGGCGGCGAGGTCGAACGGAAAGAGCGCGCGGTCGAGCAGCACGTCGTCGCCGGCGAGGAAGCGCTGCACGCGCTCGTCCACCGCCGAGCCGCCTTTGTCCCACAGCAGGCCGCTCATTCGAAGATCCCCCAAAGCTCGTCGAGCCCGGCCGCGAGGTTGAGGTTCTGCAGCGCCTGCGTCGCCGCGCCCTTCCGGAGGTTGTCGAGCGTGGCGACCACCACCGCGCGCCGCCCGTCGTCAGCGACGGCGAAGCCGCCGATCGTCACGCCGTGCTTGCCGACCGCGTCGCGCACCAGGGGCACCTCGTCGGTGACGGAGATCAGGCGCTCGCCGCGCCACGCCTCGGCCGCGCGCGCCCGCAGCTCCCCGACGGAGATCGGCGCGGAAAGTGGGAGCGCGATCGTCAGCGTGATGCCGCGAAAGAAGGGCGCGACATGGGGCATGAAGGCGATGGGGTGGCCGAGGTGGCGCGTCGCCTCGCGCTCGTGGAGGTGGCCGACCAGCGCGTAGGGCATCAGGTTGTCGCGCAGCCGATCGGGGTCGTTGCGCGGCGACGGCGTGGTGCCCGCGCCGCTGTAGCCCGACACGCCGAACACCACCGGCGCGCCCTCGAGCAGCTCGAGAAGAGGCGCGATCGCGAGCTGCATCCCCGTCGCGTAGCAGCCGGGGTTGGCGATCAGCCGCGCGCCGCGCAGCCGCTCCCGGTTGCGCTCGACGAGCCCGTATTGCCAGCCGTCGTCGAACCGGAAGTCGGCGCTGAGATCGATCAGGATCGTCGAGGGGCGCCGCGCCGCGATCGCCGCGACGAACGGCGCCGCCTCGCCGTTGGGCAATGCGAGGATCCAAGCATCGAGATCGAGCGCCGCCGCCTCCGCGGGCCGGAGATCGCGATAAGCCAGGTCGCCCCCGCACCCCGGGATCTCGTCGGCGACGCGCCTGCCCGCCAGCGCGCGCGAGCCGACGGCGGCGAGGCGCACTCCGGGGTGGCGGCCAAGGAGCGACAGCAGCTCGACCCCGACGTGGCCGCGCGCGCCGAGGACTCCGACGGAGAGGAGGGTCATGGGCGGCAATTCTCGTTCACGTTACGAGAGCGTCGGCGGGAGGCTGAGGGCCTTTTCGACGCACGCCCGGATCTCCGGGAAGCCTTCGAGGCCATACCAGAAAACCGTCCAGCGGCCGCTCTTGTGGCTGCCCTCCGCCTGGTCGAAATACCAGCCATTGATCGGGTTCTCGGCGCGGGAACGCCAGAAGAGCTTCGGGTTATCGCGCTTCATTCGCTGCCAGATCGAGCCGCCGATCCCCGCGCCCTGCGCCTCCTGCGTCACCGCGAACTTGTCGAGATAAGGGATCTCGCGGCGGCCCTCCTGCGTCAGGATCGCCGTCGCGCGATAGGAGTCCGCGAGGTAGACGCGGAAGAAGCGCTTCTTGTCGAAATAGTTGTCCGTGAGCTTGCGCTGGAAACAATCTTCGAGGAGCCCGCGCAGGCGCGATTGATCGATCCCCGTGAATGCGTCGCCCTCGAGCAGCTCGACCCGCTCGCCTTGCCGGATCAGCGTGCCCGAACCTTTGTGCGTGAACAGCTCGCGCGCCAGGTGGTCCGGCGAGGTGATCGACACCGACGAGCTGTGCGGCAGCCCGTCGAGCAGCTGCTTGATCTCCTCGATCTTGAGCCGCATTCCCCCGTTCAGCCACGGCTGCTCCATCAGCGGCCCGTAGTCCTCAACCAGGTTGATCGCCGAGAGGACCTGCCCGTCGCCGTCGAGCAGCCCGCCCGTCTCGGTGAGGAAGATGATCTTGAACGGCTCGATCCCGAGCGCCAGCGCGCGCGCCGCCACGTCGGCATTGACGTTCAAAATCTGCCCGCCGGGCGTCTCGCCCAGACTGGCCAGGATGGGCAAATGGCCGGCGCGCAGGCTCGACTCGATCGCGTCGAGGTGAACCTTCGTCACGCGCCCGACCAGCCCGAGCCGCTCCGCGTCGACGACCTCCGCCTCGAAGACGCCGGAAGCGATCGGCCGCGCGCGCGTGCCCATCTCCTCGAGCGCCTCGCACATTCTCAGGCTCTCGCGCTGGAACACGCGCCGCGCGATCTCCAAGGCCGCCGGCGACGTGGCGCGCAATCCATCGAAGCGCGGCGTCTCGATCTCGGCCGCCTTGAGCGCCTCGTCGAGCTGCGGCCCCGCGCCGTGGATGACAATCGGGTAGAGCCCGACATTGGTGAGGAACGTCAGCGACGAGGCGAGGCTGTCGAGGTCGCGAGACAGCACCGCGCCGCCGACCTTGATCACCGCGAACCGCTTCGACTCGACGGACGAATAGAGCTTGAGGTACTGCTCCACCTCGCTCCGCGTGCCGATGTTCCGCAGAAGGCGGCTGATCACGTCCTGGGTCTTCTTCACTGCACGACTCCCGAAAATGCGCGCCGATAGACCGACAAGGCCGATTCGAGGGCGGGCAGCGCCACCCACTCCTCCACCGCGTGCGCCTGCGCGATGTCGCCCGGTCCGAACACCACCGACGGCAGCCCCGCCGCCGAGAAGAGCGACGCCTCGGTCCAGAAATCGACCGGATCGCCGAGCGGGATTCCCAGGTTCGCCGCCAGGCTCTCCGCCAGTTCCGGCGAGCGGCCCGGCGCCGGCAGCGGCGGCCCGACGAAGCTCGGCGTCCACGCGACGCGCTCCGGCTTTCCCGCGAGCGCCGTCAATCGCGCGAGCCACTCCTGCGGATCTTCGCCGGGGCGCGGGCGGACGCCGAAGCGCACGCGCGCCCGCTCGGCGATCATGTTGGGCTTCTCGCCGCCCTCCAGCACTCCCAGGTTGAAGCGGATCCCGCCGAGTCCCCCGACGGCGCGCGACTCCTCGGTTTCGGCGAGGGCAATCGCCTTTTCGGCCCAGTGCACGGCGGCGTGAAGGGCATTGTCGCGCAGCGCCCGCGGCGACGAGCCGTGGCCCGCGACGCCGCGGAACTCGCCGCTCGCCGTGGCGATCCCCCGGTGGCCGGTGATCGCGCGCCCGCCCGTCGGCTCGGCGACGATCACTCCGTCGCAACGACCTGGTTTCAATTGGTCCAAAAAGGCCGCCACGCAGCGCGGCAGGCCGCCCTCCTCGTCGCTGGTGAAGAGGAGCGCCACCGGGCCGGCCGTCTCCTCGGCGGCCGCCAGCGCGCAGGCTGCGGCCCCCTTGACGTCGCACGCGCCGCGGCCGATCGCCCGCTCGCCGGCGATCCGCAATGCGAGCGGCGGCCCGCTCCACTCCCCCGGCGCGGGCACTGTGTCGAGGTGGAAGTTCCAGAGGAGGCGCGGCGCCCCGCGGCGCGCATGGAGGGTGACCGATCCGCCGCCGTGATCGGATAGCGCCACATCGAATCCCGCCACCTCGAGCCGCGCGCCGAGATAGCGAAAGACCGGATCGCTGCCGGTGATACGCCGCGGCGGATTCCGGGTATCGCACGCCACCAGCTCGGCGAGGTGGCCGAGGACGCGCTCGAGGCCCTGCGCCACCGTCACTACAACCGCTCGATCGGGTTCACGCGCGACGAGAGCGTCGTCGACTGGGCGAACAGCTGAATGAAGCCCTCGGCCTGCGCCGCGCTCCAGTCGGCCGACTGCGCATACACCGCCTTCGCATTCTTCAACAGGTGCTCCGACTCGACCGCCACCGCCGTCGCCAGGCCGCCGCTCGTCTCGAGCGTCACGGAGCCGGACACGAAGCGCTGCGAGCTCTCGAGGAATGCCTCGAGGTCGTATTTGAGCGGCTCGTAGAACAATCCCTTGTAGACCAGCTCGACCCAGCGCTGCGCCGCGATCGGCTTGAATGCATTCTGCTGCGCGGTCAGCACCGCCTCCTCGAGCGCGCGGTGCGCCAAAAGGAGCGCCGTGATGCCCGGGCACTCGAAGACGATTCGCCCCTTCAGGCCAATCGAGGTGTCGCCGGTGTAGATCGATCGGCCGACCCCGTAGGCCCCGAACAGGCGATTGAGCTGCCGCAGCATCTCGTCGCCGGGGAGCCGCTGCCCGTCGAGCGCGACCGCCTCGCCGCGCGAAAAGGCGATCGTCGCGCGGCGCGGCTCGCGCGGCCACTCCGACGGCGGCGCGGTCAGCACCCACGTCTCGGGGCCGGGGGCCTGGAAGGCGTCGATCTCGCCGCCGGAGGTGGTGACGCCGAGCAGGTTGGAATTGATGGAATAGCGGGTGGTCTTCGCCCGCACCGAGAAGCCGCGCTCCTCGAGATAGCTCTGCTCGAACGCGCGCACGTTGGCGTGCTGCGACTGCACGTCCCGGATCGGGGCGAGGATGGTGAATTCCCCCAGCGCGCGCACCGTGGCGTCGAAGCGCACCTGGTCATTGCCCTTTCCGGTGCAGCCGTGGGCGAACAGGCTGGTCCCGCGCCGCCGCGCCAGCTCGAGCGAGCGGCGGACAATGAGGTAGCGGTCGGAGCACAAGAGGGGATATTGACCCTGATAGAGCTGCCCGCCGCGCAAAAGCGGCACCACCACCTCGCGCCACAGCGCCTCGCCGATCGGCTCGACGAAGTGCGCCACCGCCCCGAGCTCCGCCGACCGCCGCGCGATGTACTCCTTCTCGGCGTCGTCGGTGCCCCCCGAGTCGACGAACAGCGTGACGACGTCGTACCCCTGCTCGCGCAAGTAGGGAATGCAGAAGCTGGTATCCAGTCCACCCGAAAAAGCCAGTACGACTTCCTTGCTCATCGGCCTGTTCTCCTAGGCCCCCAACAGCGTGGTCATCACCGCCTTCTGGACGTGCAACCGGTTCTCCGCCTCGTCGATCACGAGGCTCCGCGGCGAATCGATCACCGCGTCGGTCACCTTCACGTTGCGCCGCACCGGCAGGCAGTGGCTGAAATAGCCATTTTGCGTCCGCGCCATCTTCGCCTCGTCGACGATGAAGTGGCGCAGCGTCTCGCGCAGCGGGCGCTCCTCCTCCCAGCGACCGAAGTAGGGCAATGCGCCCCAGCTCTTCGCGTAGACCATCTCGGCGCCGGAATAGGCCTCTGCGATGTCGTGCGTCACGCGCAACGTGCGGCCGTTCTCCGCGGCGAAGCGCCTTCCGGCCGCCATGTAGCGCTCGTCGAGCAGGTACTCGGGGGTCGGGCACAGGAGCGTCACGTCCATCCCGAGCTTGGTGGCAATCAGCAAGGCGGAGTTGGCCACCGCGGTATTGAGCGGCTTGGGGTGCCACGTCCAGGTCAGCAGGAACTTCCGCCCGTCGAGCTTCCCGAATCGCTCCTTCAGGGTGAGCGCGAGCGCCAGCTCCTGGCAGGGGTGGGTGATCGTCTCCATGTTGATCACCGGCACCGTCGCGTGGGCGGCGAAGGACCGCACCACGCGGTCCTCACGGTCCACCGTCCAATCCTTGAATTTCGGAAAGGCGCGCACGGCGATCAGGTCGCAATAACGGGACAGCAC
>JAJXSP010000201.1 GCA_021784515.1 Myxococcales bacterium
AACGGAAACGCGAACGGGAACGGGAACGGGAACAGGAACGGGAACGGGAACGGGAACGGGAGCGGGAAAACGGGGAACGGGAACGGGAAAACGGGGAACGGGAACGGGAGCGGGAGCGGGAGCGGGAGCGGGAACGGGAACGGGAACGGGAACGGGAGCGGGGAGTGGGAGCGGGCGGGGCGCCTACGCCGCGCCTACGGGGCGGTGACTAGCGCACGTAGAACTCGATCCAGTTGCACGCGAACCCCGTGTTGTAGGTGCAGACCAGCGGGAAGTTCGCGTAGGCCTTCAACTGCCCTACGGCGTGCGTCCAGTTCATTCCGTTGCCGTTGATCACCGTCTTCATCGCCGGACCCGTCGTGTAGCCGCAAAAGAGCTGCACGTTGTAGCTCGACGACTCGATGGTGTTGCCGGGCGGGCACGTCCCCGCCTTTCCCGCGTCGAGCGGCGACCAGGTCTGCTTCGAGACGACGTACTGGTCGTATTGCCGGTTCCAATAGAGGAACTCGTAGCTGCCATTCTGTTGTTTGAACGCGTCCACCAGCCCGAGGATGCTGTAGAGGTCGTTCTCCGGGTCGTTGGTGTTCGACGAGCGGCCGGCCGCGTCGTCGGCGAAGAAGCCGCCCGCCGCGACGTGCTTCACGAGGCGCGTCCAGCCGCCGCCCGCCTTGGCCATCTCGCAATAGACCGTCATTCGCGGCTGCGGGCCGGCGCCGTCGGGATCGATCACCGCGAGCCCCGAGGGCGTCTTGGGCGCCTTCGCGAGCAGGTCGTTGCAGCTGCGCGGCAGCGCACAGGGGGCGCCGAAGAAGCCCGCGTTGCAGGCGCACGCCATCGCGGCGCAGTGCTCGTCGGCGGCGCAGTCGCCCATCGCCGCGCAGGCCTTGCCGGGGGCGCAGCCGGGGCACGTGCCGCCGCCGCAGTCGACGTCGGTCTCGGCGCCGTTCTTGATCCCGTCCTTGCAAGACGGCGCCGCGCAGGCGCCGCCCGTGCACACGCCGCTCGTGCAGTCGGACGGCTGGGCGCACTTCTTCCCGGGCGCGCAGGCGGGACAGCCGCCGCCGCAATCGACGTCGGTCTCGGCGCCGTTCTTGACGCCGTCGTTGCAGGCGGGGGCGCTGCACTTGCCGCCGGTGCAGACGCCGCTCGTGCAGTCGCCGGCACCCTGGCAGCTCTTCCCCGTCGCGCAGTGCGGGCAGCCACCACCTCCGCAGTCGACGTCGGTCTCCGTGCCGTTCGTGACGCCGTCGTTGCACGACGCCGTCGCGCACAGGCCGGCGGTGCAGACCGCGCTCGTGCAGTCGCTCGGCTGCACGCAGCCCTTTCCGGGCGGGCACGGCGGGCAGGTGCCGCCGCCGCAGTCCACGTCGGTCTCGGCGCCGTTCTTCACGTCGTCGCCGCAGGTCGCCGACGTGCACAGCCCGCCGACGCACAACCCGCTCTGGCAGTCGCCTCCGCGGCCGCAGCCCTTTCCGACGGCGCACGGCGCGCACTTCATCCCGCCGCAGTCCACGTCCGTCTCGTCGCCGTTCTTCAGGCCGTCGGTGCACGAGGCGCTGGCGCACTTGCCGCCGTCGCAGACGCCGGTCGCGCAGTCCGTGCCCTTCCGGCACGCCTTGCCGACCAGGCAGAGCAGGCAGGTGGCGCCGCCGCAGTCCACGTCGCTCTCGTCGCCGTCGCGCACGCCGTCGGTGCACGAGGGAGGGGACGCGAGATCGGGAGCGGCCGCGTCCGCCGCGAGGTCGGGCTGCACGGGCGCGCCGTCGCTGGCCGGGCCATCGAGCGGCGGGACGTCGAACACGCAGCCGGCGAGCAGCACCGCGATCAGGGCAGGGAAGCGCACGCTCGAATGATACCGCGCCGATCGGAGGATCGGCCGCCGGTCAACGCAGGAATGTCGCCTGGCGGGCCGTCTCGATGCAGCGCAGCGCCCCCTCCGCGGTCAGCACCCCGTGGGAGAGGAGCATGTCGAACTCGCCGCGGAGGTGGGTGTCGAGCAGGTAGGGCCCGTCGGTGTTGATCGTGTAGCGGACGCCGTGCTCGTCGAAGCGGCGGAGGATCGCACCCAGCTCGTCGAGGTCGCTCACCGCCCGCGTGCGGAGGTTCGACGAGGGGCAGATCTCGAGGACGATGTTGCGCTCGACGAGCTTGCGCATCGCCTCCTCGCTCTGCGCGGCCGCGAGGCCGTGGCCGATCCGCGCCGGCTGCAGGTGCTCGATGACGGCCAGCACGCCCGGCGCCGCGGTGTGCGACGTCTCGCCGGTGTGCACCGTCGTGCCCAGGCCGGCGTGGCGCGCGCGCGCGAACAGCTCGCGGTAGGCGTCCACGTCGGCGCCGAACTCGAGGCCGTGCCGCTCCGGCCCCGCCACGTCGATCCCGATCACGCCGCGCCCGAGGTACTTCTCGGCCTTGCGCACGATGATCTCGTTCAGCTCGTAGTCGAACTCCCGCGCGAGGCAGAACATGAGGCCGGCGCGGCACGAGTACTCGAGGCAGGCGCGCTCCATCCCGCGCAGCGCCGCGTGGATGATGTGGTCGAGGTCGCGCTCGCCGCCGAGGTTGCGCTTCATCGGGTTGAAGCGCAGCTCGATCGCCGTCACGCGCGAGGAGCGGTACTCCTTGCCGATGATCTCGTAGACCGAGCGCTCGATGGCGTGCGGCGACGATTGAATCTTCTCGGTCCACTGGTGGAGGATCGCGAGGTACTCGCCGAGCGAGGCGACCTTCTCGGGCCTCGCCGTGACGAGGTCGCAAAACTCCCAGTACGACTTCACCGGCAGCTTGAAGCCATGCTCGTGGGCGATCGACCAGAGCACGTGGGGCGCCACCGCGCCTCCGACGTGGATGTGCAGGTCGCACAGCTCGATGCTCGGGTCCAGGCGCGCCGCGCCCCGCCGCTCGAAGGGTGGCTGCACCATCGTATAGTCCACGTCGCTCACGTCGGGGCCGAAGATAGGGAGCCGCCGCCGCGGGTGTCAAGCCGCGCGCGCCGGCTCGCCAGGAGCGCTACGACGGTCGCGGCCCGACGGCGAGCAGGCGGCGCGCTTCGGCGATGGTGGCGACGGCGCGGCCGCGGGCGCGCACCATCTCCGCCGCGCGCGCCACCAGCGGCGCGGAGCCCTCGGCCAGCACGCCCTTGTCGAGCCAGACGTTGTCCTCGAGGCCGACGCGGACGTTGCCGCCGCGCACGATCGCCAGCTCGGCGAGCGGCAGCTGGTGGCGCCCGATGCCGGCCACGCCCCACGTCGCGCCGGCGGGCAGCCCGCCGACGAGGAAGTCGAGGTTGCGATCGCTCGCGGCCATCGCGCCGCGCACGCCGAGAACGAACTGGAAGTGCAGCGGCGCGCCGACCGCGCCGCGCTTGACCAGATCGGCGGCGATGTCGAGGTGGCCCGCGTCGTAGAGCTCGATCTCGGGGGCGGCGCCGGCGGCCCGGATGCGCGCGGCGACGTCGAGCACGTCGGGCGCCCGGTTGACGAAGACGTCGTCGCCGAAGTTGATCGTGCCGACGTTGAGCGACGCCATCTCGGGGCGATCGGCCCCCTGCAGCTTCAGCGCGCCGCAGCGCTCGTCCACGCTCATGCCGACCGCGCCGCCCGTCGAGGTCTGGACGATCACGTCGCAGCGCTGGCGGATGGCGCGGATCGCGGCGCGGAACAGCTCCGCGTCCTGCGACGGGTGGCCGTCGGCCGTGCGCACGTGGAGGTGGATCACCGTGGCGCCGGCGGCGGCGCATCGGCGCGCCTCGTCGCCGATCTCGTCGGCGGTGATCGGCAGGTGCGGGTTCTGCGCGCGCGTCGTCTCCGCGCCGACGATGGCCGCGGTGATCACGCACGCCCCCGGCCGTCCGACGACGCCGGGGCCGAGCGCGGACGACACGGGGCGGCGATCCTTCTCCGGCACCACGCAGGTGCCGCGCGCCCGGCAGACCACCTCGGGCTCGGCCAGGAAGTCGGCGCCGCTCACGGAGGCGGCGGGCACCGGCGCGATCACCTTGCGCGCGACGAACTCCATCTTCAGCGAGGTGCGGCCCCAGCCGACGATCTCGCCCTCGGCCTCGATGAAGTCGCCGGCGCGCACCGGCCGCAGGAACTCGACCGACTCGTAGGCGCGGAACAGCCCCTCGTCGCCGTCGGCGCGGACGCACAGGTCGGTGGCCACGTCGCCGAACAGCTCAAGCATCTTGGCGCCGTCGACGAGCCCTCCCCCGTAGTGCCCCGCCGCGACGCGGACCCGGATCACGCTCTTCATGGCGCCGGAGAGTCGCACGGCGGCCGCCGGCGCGGCAACCGCTCGTCGGGGAGGCGCTCGGTTGCTACTCGCGCCCCTCGGCGGGCGCCCTGCCCTCGGCCCGCGCCACCAGCCGGTCGACGACGTACCCCGCCACCTGCGACGGCTTCGTTCCCGACCCGAACCCGGCGTCGAAGCCGAGTTCGCGGGCGAGCTTGTGATCGATCCGTGGGCCGCCCAGCACGAACAGCAGGCCGCGCATGCCCCGCTTGCGCGCCAGCTCGATGAGCGCCGCAGCGTTCTCCTTGTGGACGTCGCGCTGCGTGATGATCTGCGAGACGAGGACCGCGTCGGCGGAGAGCTCCTTCGCCCGCTCGAGGAGCGCGGCGTTGTCCACCTGCGCGCCGAGGTTGTGCGCCTCGATCCACGGGTAGGCCTCGAGCCCCTTGTCGCCCGCGTAGCCCTTCATGTTGATGATCGCGTCGATTCCGACGGTGTGGGCGTCGAAGCCGGTGCACGCCCCGACGACGACCACCTTGCGGTGGAGCGTCTCCTTGATGACCTTGTTGATCTCCTTCCAGCCCCACTCCGGAAGGGTCACCTCGGGGACCTCGATCTCGCCGTAGTCGAGCGTCACGTCGGCGCGCCCGTAGACGACGAAGAAGGAGTAGTCGCGCCCCGCGGGCTCCATCGCGGCGACGAGCACGGCGCGCAGGCCCATCGCCTCGGCGAACCGCCGCGCCGCCTCGCGTGCGCGCGGGGAGGCCGCCACGGGAAGCGTGAAGGAGAGCTGGATCCGCCCGTCGTCGCGGCGGTCGCCGTAGGCGCGGATGGGGTGCGGAGGCCGCTTCTTCGCCGGGGGCGGTGCGTCGCTGGGAGGGGAACCGGGGGCGCTCACGCGGCGCAATCTATCGCCGCGGCGGCGCGACGGCAACGTCCCGGCGGGTGGCCCTCCTACTGCGGCCGCTCGACGAGCCAGTGGATCGCGAGCCAGACGCCGATCACGCCGACGCCGATCGCCACCGCGATCTGCCACAGGTGATAGACCCTGACGTTGCTCTTGTAGACGCGGTGCCGCCGTCGGTGACGTTCGCGTCGCCGGCGGCGCGGTGGCTCCCCGGCGGGGGCGCGTCCGGTGGTCGCGCGGTCCATCTCAGCGGCGGCGCGGCAGCGCCCGGTGGGTCGAGTCGCCGTCGCCGAGCAGCGGTACGCGCTCACCCTTCTGGTTGTAGCGCCACGCGTAGCCCACGCCGACGCCGGCCCACAGGAGCGACAGCGGCGCGAGCAGCCACCACAAATGGAGGCTCATGATCACCAGCGTGAGCGCCGCCGCCGGAGCAGCGACGATCCACGGCGCCGCATAGAGCCACCCGACGGGTCCGAAGAAGAAGCCGAGGAGCCCGGCCGCAAGGAGGCTCTTCTGGCCGTCTCGCCCGCGCACGAGCCCGCCCGCGCGGGAGGCGAGCGCGAGACCGGCGCCGTGGCCGACCGCCTCACGCCTCAGCCGCGCGAGCTTGTCCTCGAGGGCGCCGCCGCTCGGCACGAGCGCGCCGATCTCTTCGATTCGGGTGGGCCCGGTGCGAGGGCGCTCGGCGCCGCGTACCGCCCACGTCATCTCGCCCTCGGCGTCGGAGTCCACGTCGAGGATGCCGTCGCCCACCAGCTCGTCGAGCCAGGCGTCGAGCTTCTTCCGCGGCGCCCTCGTGTAGAAGAGGAGGTTCGCCCGGGTCAGCGGGACGCGCGTGGTCATCCACAGATGAAGCGCGCGCTCCTCGAACTGGTGTTGGTTCACCGCCGTAAATTTGCACCGCCCGCCACGGCTGTCAAACCCGGCGGCGGCACGAGCGGCGCCGTCGCGGGAGCGCACGGCGCGTGCGGATGCGCACACGACTACGTGCGACTTCATCCACTGGCAGACCGCCCGGCGCTTCATTATCCGACCGCGCCATGGAGACAACGGACGTCGTCATCGTTGGCGCCGGGTTCACCGGCAGCACGCTCGCCGCGGCGCTCGCCGACGGGCAGCGGAAGATCGTGGTGCTCGAGGCGCGCGCCGGGCGCAACCCGCGCTTCGCCGGTGAGCTGCTCCACCCGACGGGAGTGGGCGTGCTCGACTCGCTCGGCCTGCTCTCGCCGCTGCGGGCCGTCGGCGGCCGCCGGGTGCGCGGCTTCTGCGTGCTGCGCGACGCGCGCGACGAGCCGCTGCGGCTGCCCTACGACGAAGTGCCCGGCGGTCGTCCGGACGGCCTCGCGATCGAGCACCAGGCGATGGTCGACGAGCTGCGACGGCAGGCGATCGCCCGGCCGGGGGTCGAGGTCCGCTGCGGCCGGCACGTGACCGATCTCGTCCGCGACGGCGGGCGCGTGGTCGGCGTGCGCACCGACGACGGCCGCGAGCAGCGCGCCTCGCTCGTGCTGGGCGCCGAGGGGCGCCACAGCCGCCTCCGCGGCCTGCTCGGCATCGCGCCGCGGCAGCGCCTCGTGTCGATGAACGCCGCCGTGCTGGCGAGGGACGCGGAGCTGCCGGCGCCCGGCTTCGGGCACGTCTTCCTCGGCGCGTGGGGCCCGATCCTCGCCTACGAGATCGCCCCCGGCGAGGTGCGGATGTGCCTCGACCTGCCCGTCGGCGAGGAGCGCGGCGCGCCCGCGGTGATCGCCCGGCTGCGGCGCGAGCACGCGCCCTTCGTGCCCGAGCCGCTGCGCGGCGCCCTGCTCCGCGCGCTCGACGAGGGCGCCATCGACCTCGCCGCCTGCCACGCCATCTCCACGGACCGCTGCACCGCGCCCGGGATCGCGCTCGTCGGGGACGCCAACGGCTGCGCGCACCCGCTCACCGCGGCGGGGATGACGCTCTGCCTGAACGACGTGCGGCTGCTCCGCGACGGGCTCGGCGGCCTCGACCTCGGCGACCGCGGTTCCGTCGACGCGGCGCTCGCGCGCTACCAGGACGAGCGCCGCCGCTTCGCCCGCGCGCGCGAGATCCTCACCGACGCCCTCTACGACGTGCTGCGCGCCACCGACGATGGGACGCGCGCGATCCGCCGCGGCCTGTTCCGCTACTGGACGTCGGGCCCGCGGGCGCGCGGCGCCTCGATCGCCCTGCTCTCGTGCGCCGAGTCGCGGCCGCGGGCATTCGTCGAGGAGTACCTGCGCGTCGTCGCCGCGGCGACGGGCGGCGTGCTTCGCGGCGAGGTGAACGCGCCGTCGCTCGCCGGCCGTGCGGGCGCGATGCTCGCGATGGGGCGGCGCGCGATCCGGGAGATCGCGCGCGCCACCGCGCGACGCGCGACCGTTCAGAGCGCCGCGAGCAGGAGCAGCACGATCAGCAGCGCCACCGCGCTCGCGAACGAGGCCCCCGCCAGCGCGATCGCCATGCCGTAGGACGGACGGTAGGCGGGCGGCGGTGGGTGATCGGGGAAGCGCTCGGCGAAGCGGGCCACCAGCGTGCGCAGGCGATCGCAGCGGCCGCGCAGGCGCCCCACATCGGCGCGCAGCGGTGACAGCGTCGAGTCCGCGAATGCCAGCTCGCGCGCCAGCGTGGCGGCGCGCGCCACCGCCTCACGCGCGTCCACCGTCGCGGCGTGCGTCGGCGGCCGGGGCACCACCTCCACCGGCGGCGCCTGCAGCTCCTCGGAGGTGCTGCCCAGATCGTCGCGCTCCACGAAGCGGTTGAAGCCGTGGCGCGCACCGTTGTGGTACCAGGCGACGGCGTGCGCGAGGCGCCGTGCCTCGTCGCGCAGGGCATCGCGGTACCCACGGAGCGAGCGCGCGGCCGCCCGCCGTGCCGCGAGCTGGTGCTCGAGCGTGGCCAGGTGGGCGCGCGCCGCCGCGGTCTCGTCGCGGTACGCCATGAAGCGATCGTAACGCCCGTCGCGCGTCCGTCGAGGGACGGGGGCAGGCCGGGGCTCGCCCGTCGCCGCGCGCGCCGCTTCCGCTTGAGCGCGGCCGTCGGATCGGATAAGAACCCCGCGCGATGATCGAGGCCGCTCCGACGCAGGCGATCGTGATCCGGGGCGGGCGGGTGATCGATCCCGGCTGCCTCGATGCGACCGCCGACGTCGTCCTTCTCGATGGGAAGATCGCCGCCGTGGGACCCCGCGTCACGGCGCCGCCGGGCGCGCGCGAGATCGACGCCCGAGGCAAGGTGGTCGCCCCCGGCTTCGTCGATCTCCACGTCCACCTCCGCGAGCCCGGCCAGGAATACAAGGAGGACATCGCCACCGGCGGGCGCGCGGCGGCGGCGGGCGGCTTCACCACGATCTGCTGCATGCCCAACACGAGCCCGGTGAACGACTGCCGCGCGGTGACCGACCTGATCATGGGCCGCGCGCGCGAGGCCTCGCCGGTGCGGGTGCGCCCCGTCGGCGCGATCTCGGTGGGCCTACGGGGCGAGTCGCTCGCCGAGATCGGCGAGATGCAGGAGGCCGGCATCGTGGCCGTCTCCGACGACGGGCGGCCGGTGATGAACGCCGAGCTGATGCGGCGCGCGCTCGAGTGGGCGCGCACCTTCCGCCTGCCGGTGGTGCAGCACTGCGAGGACCTCCACCTCGCCGCCGGCGGCGTGATGAACGAGAGCCCCGTCGCCACCCGCGCCGGCCTGCGCGGCCAGCCGCCCGCCGCCGAGAGCGTGATGGTGGCGCGCGACCTCGAGCTCTGCGAATGGACGGGCGCCCGCTACCACGTCGCCCACGTCTCGACGGCGTCGTCGGTGCGCCTTTTGCGCGAGGCGAAGCGCCGCGGCCTGCCGGTGACCTGCGAGGTGACGCCGCACCACCTGACGCTCACCGACGAGGCGTGCGCCGCCTACGACACCTCGGCGAAGTGCGCCCCGCCGCTGCGCTCGGCGCGGGATCGCGACGCGCTCCGCGAGGCGCTCGCCGACGGCACGATCGACTGCATCGCCACCGACCACGCGCCGCACGGCCTGCAGGACAAGGAGGTGGAGTTCGACTTCGCCTCGTTCGGCATCCTCGGCCTGGAGACGGCGCTCGGGCTCGGCCTCGCGCTGGTCGACGAGGGCGTGCTCGACCTGCCGACGCTGCTCACGCGCCTCACCGTCGGCGCGGCGCGCTGCTTCGGGCTGCCGGCCGGGACGCTCGCCGTCGGTGCGGCGGCCGACGTGGTGGTGTTCGATCCCGCCGCGCGGTGGCGGGTCGATCCCGCGCGCTTCCACTCGCGCAGCCGCAACACGCCCTTCGCCGGATGGGACGTGCGCGGCCGCGTCGCCTGCACGATCGTCGGCGGCCACGTCGTGCACGAGGGAGGCGAGCACGGATGGGGCAGCGAGCGATAGCGAGCGGGGGACCCATCCGCGCGCGGCCTCGCGGCAGCGCGCGAGGAGTGAAAAAATGAATGCGCCGTCGTGCCGGCTCGCGCTCGAGGACGGCACCGTCTACCGCGGCGAGGCGTTCGGCGCCCGGGCCGACGAGGCGTCCGGCGAGGTGGTCTTCAACACCGCCCTCACCGGCTATCAGGAGGTGGTGAGCGACCCGTCGTACCGCGGGCAGATCGTGGTGATGACGGCGCCCGAGATGGGCAACGTCGGCGCCAACCCCGAGGACGACGAGTCGCGCCGCGCCTGCCTCGCCGGTCTGGTGGTGCGCGAGCTGTCGCCGCGCGTCTCGTCGTGGCGCGCCCGCGAGAGCCTCGATACGCACCTCGCCCGCCAGGGCGTGGTCGGCTGCGCCGGCATCGACACGCGCGCGCTCACGCGCAAGCTGCGCACGCAGGGGATGATGCGCGGCCTGCTCTCCACCGCCGAGCGCACCAGCGACGACGAGCTGGTCGATCGCTGCCGCGCCACGCCGGGCCTGCAGGGGCGCGACCTGGTGCGCGAGGTGACGGCGGAGGCGCCCTACGAGTGGAGCGAGCCGTCGTGGCGCCACCCCGAGCAGGCGCCGCTCCCGTCGTCGCAGCACTTGCACGTCGTCGCCTACGACTTCGGGATCAAGCGCAACATCCTGCGCCGCCTGGTGGACGTCGGCTGCCGCGTGACGGTGGTCCCCGCGCAGACCCCGGCCGAAGAGGCGCTGGCGCGCGAGCCCGACGGCATCTTCCTCTCGAACGGCCCCG
>JAJXSP010000202.1 GCA_021784515.1 Myxococcales bacterium
TCTCGGCCACCTTCGCCGCCTCCTCGGCCGCCTTCAGCCGCTCCTCGGCCGCCCTGGCCCGCTGCTCGGCCGCCCGCTCCGCCTCCGTCGGGCCAGGGGGGAGCTTGGGCGGCTCGGGCTCGGGGGGCGGGGGCAGGAGCGCCAGCGCGTCGTCCGGCAGCCGCGCGGCGAACAACACGAGGAAGAAGCAGCGAATGGCGAGCAGGAGCCGCATCGGGGCGGGGTGTTAGCCCGCGCGCGGGGGAGTGTCAAGGCGGGGGGGCCGGCGGATCCGGGCTCCCGATCGCGCGGGGACCGCGCCCGTTGACTGCCCCCTCGCCCGGGCTACCATCGCGGCAGACATGGACACCCTCCTTCCGCCCGGCGCCCCGTCGTTGCTCGAGTCGGTCGCGCGCGGGGCGGGGCTCGGCCTCGTCGCCGTCTTCGGATCGCGGGCGCGCGGCGACGCCCGGCCGACCAGCGATCTCGATCTCGGCGTGCTCCACGAGAGCGGTCGCGCGCTCGGGCGCGAGGCGCTCGGCGACCTTTACGTGGCGCTCTCGCGCTGGGCCGAGGCGCCGGTCGACGTGGTCGACCTCGCGACGCCCGACGCGATCTTCCGCTTCGAGGTCGCCGCGCAGGGGCGGCCGCTTTTCCAGTCGGAGCCGGGACGATGGAGCGACTTCGTCGCGCGCGCCCTCATCGACCACGACGACATCGCGCCGTTCATAGAGGAGTGCATCGCCGGCGTCGGGCGCGCGGCAAGGGCGGGCACACGGCGATGACTCTCCCCGTCGTGGCGCGAAAGATCGCCGAGATTCGGGCCCGCGTCGCCCGTGTGCGCGAGCTGCTCCCGCCCGACGTGGAGACGTTCCTCGCCCGGCGCACCGAGGCCGAGGCGCTGATTCTCAATTTCTACCTCGCGCTCCAGGAGTCGGCGGACCTCGCGATGCACGTCACGGCCGACCGCGGGCTCGGCGTTCCCGGTGACGCGCGCGGCGCGTTCGACCTGCTCGCCAAGGCCGGTCTACTTCCGCCCGCGCTGGCCCATCAACTCGCCGCGGCCGTGGGCCTGCGCAACCGCATCGCCCACGAGTACGGCGCCCTCGATCTGCGTCTGGTCCATGCCGCCGCCCGTGATGACCTCGGCGACCTGGAGGCATTCGCGGCGGCCGTCGCGGAGGCGTTCGCGATTTGACCTGCGGGCGCGCCGTTCGTCGCACCCGGTTCGTCGGCATCCGGCGGCCGGGCGAGCCGATCCGATGCCGCGCCCCTCAATCCGGTTTTCGGTCCGGCTGTTTCGGTGTCCGCTCCGGGCGATTCGGGGGCGGTTTGGGGCGATCCGGCTTTCGGTCCCCCGGATCCAGGCTCCGGTCCGGCTGATCCAGGCTCCGGTCTGCCCGATCCGGGCTTCGGTCCGAGGCGAATCCGATCCGGAGCGACGGCCCTCGGGTCACAGCGTGTTCGCCCCCGTCCCGTCACCGAGGAGGGCCACGGCGTGGTCGATGGAAGTTGCCCCTCCCACCTGGCCTGGGGCACGCTCCCGGCCGGAGGCTCGCCCATTCGGCGAGGCAGGCCATGAACAAGACCATCCACGACATCCTCGAAGACTTCCGCGACGACGCGACGTCGAACCGTGAACTCGGCGATCGCTTCGAGCGGCTGATGTGCCGCTACTTCGAGCTGGACCCGATCTACGCCGATCGCTTCTCGAGGGTGTGGCTGTGGAACGAGTGGCCCCAGAAGGGCGCCGTCGGCGACGTCGGCATCGACATCGTCGCCGAGGAGCGGGCGACGGGCGAGTTCTGCGCGGTCCAGTGCAAGTTCTACCAGCCCGATCACACGCTCGCGAAGGAGGACATCGACTCCTTCTTCACCGCCGCCGGCAAGAAGCTCTTTACGTCCTGTATCATCGTCTCCACCACTGACAAGTGGTCGAAGAACGCCGAGCACGCGCTCGAAAACCAATCAAAGCCCGTCACCCGCCTGCGCGTGCGGGATCTCGACGCCAGCCCGATCGACTGGTCGAAGTGGAGCCCGAAGCGCCCGCAGGATCTCGCGCGGCGGAAGGTCAAGACGCCGTTCCCGCACCAGCACGCCGCCATCGACGATGTGGTCGAGGGATTCAAGACCGCCGACCGCGGCAAGCTCATCATGGCCTGCGGCACCGGCAAGACGTTCACGTCGCTGCGGATCGCCGAGCAGCTCGCCCAGGGATCCGGATCGTCCGGCCACGTCCTCTTCCTCGTGCCGTCGCTCTCCCTCCTCTCGCAGAGCCTCCGCGAGTGGACCGCGGAGGCCACCCGCCCGCTCCACTGCATCGCCGTCTGCTCCGACGCCAACGTCGGCAAGCACGAGGTCAAGGACGACGACGAGGGCGCCGACATCATGGTCCACGACCTCGCGTTCCCGGCCACCACCTCGGCGCGCGCGATCGTCGCCCAGCACCAGCTCCTTCACGGCGCGGGCGGCGAGCGTTCGGCGCAAAAGCGCATGACCGTGGTGTTCTCCACCTACCAATCGATTGAGGCGGTATCGCAGTCGCAGAAGAAGGGTCTACCCGATTTCGATCTCGTCATCTGCGACGAGGCCCACCGCACCACCGGCGTCACCCTCGCCGGCGAGGACGAGAGCCACTTCGTCAAGGTGCACCAGGACAAGGTGATCCGGGCGCGCAAGCGCCTGTACATGACCGCCACGCCGCGCATCTTCGGCGACGAGACCCGGACGCGGGCGAAGGAGGCCGAGGCCGAGCTGTGCTCGATGGACGATCCCGCCCTGTTTGGCGAGGAGCTGCATCGCCTCGGCTTCGGCAAGGCGGTCGGCGACGGCCTGCTCTCCGACTACAAGGTGCTCGTGCTCGCGGTCGACCAGGCCTACGTCGCCAAGGCGTTCCAGCGGCAGCTCGCCAGCGCCGACTTCGAGCTCAAGCTCGACGACGCGACGAAGATCATCGGGTGCTGGAACGGGCTCGCCAAGCGCCTCGTCCAGGAACCCGACTCCGCGGCCGACGCGCAATCCGATCCGGCGCCCATGCGCCGCGCCGTGGCTTTTTCCCGCTCGATCAAGGACTCCAAGGCATTCGTCGACAAGTTCCGCCGCCTGGTCGACGCCGATCGCGCCGGACATTCGGAAGGGGCGGAGGCGGCCGCCGAGGAGCGGCTGCTGCCCTGCGAGCTGGACCACGTTGACGGCACCTTCAACGCGCTCGCCCGTGGCGCGCTGCTCGACTGGCTCAAGGCCGATGCGGGGGAGGGTGTGTGCCGCGTGCTGTCGAATGCGCGCTGCCTCGCCGAGGGCGTGGACGTGCCCGCCCTCGACGCCGTGCTGTTCCTGAATCCGCGCAAGTCGCAGATCGACGTGGTGCAGTCGGTGGGGCGCGTGATGCGCCGCGCGCCCGGCAAGAAGTACGGCTACATCATTCTTCCGATCGGCATCCCGGCCGGCGTCGAGCCCGACGAGGCGCTCAACCACAATGAGAACTACAAGGTGGTGTGGCAGGTGCTGCAGGCGCTGCGCGCCCACGACGACCGCTTCAATGCCACCGTCAACCAGATCGAGCTGAACGAGAAGCGCCCGAACAACATCCAGGTGATCGGCGTCGGCGGGCGCGAGGCGAGTCGGGAGGGGGAAAAGCTCAAGAGCCGGGCGAGCGACCTGCAGGCCGCCTTCGACTTTCCCCTCGAACAATGGCGGGACGCGATCTTCGCCCGAATCGTCAAGAAGTGCGGCGACCGGCGGCACTGGGAGCGCTGGGCCGAGGACGTGGCGAAGATCGCCGAAGCGCACGCGACGCGGATTCGCGCCCTGGTGGATGGCGGCCCGACGCGCCACAAGGCGGCCTTCGCCGACTTTCTCGACGGCCTGCGCGAGAACATCAACCCCTCGATCGGCGAGCACGACGCGATCGAGATGCTGTCGCAGCACCTCATCACGCGCCCGGTCTTCGACGCGCTCTTCGGCAGCTCGGAGTTCACCCGGCACAACCCCGTGTCGATCGCCATGCAGAAGATGCTCGACGCGCTCGACGACCAGGCGCTCGGCGAAGAGACCAAGACCCTCGGCAGGTTCTACGACAGCGTGCGCCAGCGCGCCTCCGGCATCGACAACCCGGAAGGCCGCCAGAAGATCGCGCTGGAGCTGTACGAGACGTTTTTCAAGATCGCCTTCCCGAAGATGGCCGAGCGGCTCGGCATCGTCTACACGCCGGTCGAGGTGGTCGACTTCATCATCCACAGCGTCAGCGACGTGCTGCGCCACGAGTTCGACCTCGGCCTGGGCGACAAGGACGTCCACATCATCGACCCCTTCACGGGCACCGGCACGTTCATCGTGCGGCTGCTCCAAAGCGGGTTGATCGCGCAGAAAGACCTCCTGCGGAAGTACCAGCACGAGCTGCACGCCAACGAGATCGTGCTGCTCGCCTACTACATCGCCGCGATCAACATCGAGGAGACGTTCCACCTCTTGCGACGGCGGCAGCGGGACGAGGAGGGCGAGGATTACCGGGGGAAGAAGGCCGCGGCCGGGGGCGAGGAGTACGTGCCGTTCGAGGGCATCGTGCTGACCGACACCTTCCAGCTCGCCGAGAAGAAGGGTGGGCTGGAGGAGAAGATGTTCCCGGAGAACAACCGGCGGGTGCGGCGGCAGAAGGGGACGCAGGTTCGGGTAGTTATCGGAAACCCTCCCTATTCGTCGAAGCAGGAGAGTGAGAACGACGGGAACAAGAATCTTGTCTATCCTCTCTATCCTCGGCTCGACGATCGGATTCGCGCGACGTACGGCGAGCGTTCGAAGGCTACACTGAAGAACAGTCTCTACGACAGCTACGTGCGAGCATTGCGTTGGGCCTCAGATCGCATTGAGGACAAGGGCATTGTTGCCTTCGTCACAAACAGCTCCTTCATCGACAGCAATGCCATGGACGGGCTACGCGCCTCTCTCGTCGATGAGTTTTCGCAAATCTACGTGTTCAACCTTCGCGGCAACCAGCGAACCTCCGGCGAAACATCGCGGATGGAGGGCGGCAAGATTTTCGGCTCCGGGAGTCGCTCGGGGGTCGCCATCTCGGTGCTGGTCAAAAACCCCGCGATTAGGATCCGGAGCGACCTCCTCTACCATGACATAGGTGATTATCTCGGCCGAGAGGAGAAGTTGTCGACCGTGAGGCGATTCGCGGGCGTCAACGGCATCCACCGTGAGAGCAAGTGGCGTCGGATCCTTCCGAACTCGAACCATGACTGGATTAACCAGCGCGATCCCGCATTCGAGAAGTTTACAGCACTTGGGGACAAGAGGAGTCAAGACGATAGAGTACTCTTCGCCTCCTACTCGCAGGGAATAATGACGAGCCGCGATAACTGGTGTTACGGCTTTTCGAGGACCGCGGTCGAGACCAACATGCGACGCATGATCGACTTCTACTCCCAGGAGCTTCGCCGATTCGCCAGCTTGGCGCGCGGCAAGGGAAGATCTGAAGCTGGAGCGTTGGTGGAGACCATGATCGACACCAGTGCTACGAGCATCTCTTGGTCACGGGCCGTGAAGAGCGACTTGGTCAAAGGAAAAGAAAGGCACTTCAAGAGTCACGCCCTCCGCGTGAGTGCCTACCGTCCATTCTGCCGCCAGATTTTGTACTTCGATCGGGCCTTCAACGAGATGGTGTACAAGATTCCTCAAATCTTTCCCGAGGCTGGTCTTCCGAACGTCCTCGTCTATTTGAGCGGAAGCGGGAATAGCGGAAAAGATTTCTCCGCCTTGATGATCGACTGCATTCCAGACTACAACATGCAGCACTCCGGCGGGCAGGGTTTCCCCTGTACCTTTACGAGAAGGACGAACCCGAAGAAGGCCAACTCTTCGCCAATCACCCCGAAGGCGAGCTCATCGACGGCTACCGCCGCCGCCACGCGATCACCGACGCCATCCTCGCCGACTTCCGCGCCGCCTACGAGAAGAAGGTTTCCAAGGAGGACATCTTCTACTACGTCTACGGCATCCTCCACTCGCCGGAGTACCGCACCCGCTTTTCGAGCGACCTGAAGAAGATGCTACCGCGCATCCCGCTCACGAAGGAGACAGCCGACTTCTGGAAGTTCAGCCGCGCCGGCCGCGAGCTGGCGCACTGGCACCTCGAATACGAGACGATCGACCCCTATCCGCTCCAGGAGCAGAAAGACGGCCTCTTCACCGACCCGAAGAAGGATTACCTCGTCACCAAGATGCAGTTCGGCCGCAAGGACAAGCAGGTCGACAAGACCGCCATCGTCTACAACAGCCACCTCACGCTCTGCGGCGTCCCGCTCGAAGCCTACGAGTACGTCGTCAACGGCAAGTCGGCCGTCGAGTGGATCATGGAGCGCTACCAGGTCACCGTCGACAAGGACAGCGGGATCAGGAACGACCCGAACGACTGGGTGCGCGAGCACGACCAGCCGCGCTACATCGTCGACCTCGTGAAGCGGGTCGTGCGGGTGAGCCTGGAGACGAGGAAGATCGTCAACTCCCTACCGGCCCTCAACGAGCGCACCCCATCGACGCGCGGATGACCAGGCCCATCATCCCGCAGGCGACCATCGAGCAGCTCCGCGCGCTCGTCCGGCTGCTCGGACCGGAACCGATGGCCATTGCCCAGCTCGGGCGCCGGGCCACGATGGGCCCCCGGCAGCTCGTCTATGCGCGCCAGGCGGCTGTCGAGTTGGGGTTCGCCGAGGAGCACGAGGGGCGCATCGCGCTCACGCCGCTCGGCGCAGAGCTGGCAGGCGCGAGCGCTGGCTCGCCGGCCGAGCTCGCGGCGTTTCGGGCGACGGCTGAACGGAGTCCGAGCATCAAGGAAATCGCGCCAACCGTGCTCGGCGCGACTCCTCCGCAGCGCTCCGCGGTCGCCGCGGCGATCCGACGGTGGCGCCCGGATCTCTCGGATGGCACGGCCCACCACCGGGCGGGCATGATCTTGAAGTGGAGGAACGTGCTCCTTCCCAAGGGTACCCGCGATCTGCCACTCGGGAACCTCTCCGCCACGAGGACTACGACGAGGACATTCGCCCCCATGAACACCGGCGTCTCCTGGTTCGAGGTACAGAACTTCAAGTCGATCCGAAAGCTGCGCCTCGACTTTCGCCCCTTCATGGTCCTCGTCGGGCCGAACGGCGCCGGCAAGACCAACATCCTCCAGGCGCTATCGCTCTTTTTCGACCTTCTCGCCGAGGGCACGCTCGAACCGATTGAGCGCGAAGGCGGCTACGACCAGCTGGCCTGGCGCGGTGGGAAGCGCGCGCACAAGATGGTCTTCACTGCTGAGTTTCCAGCCGAAAGGCTCCGCCGACTCGGGCAGACGACGCACGGCGGCGAGCAGCCGGCGCCCGTGATCGTTCGAATCGATTTCGTCCTGCGGTCGAAATCCGACGTGGAAGGCGTGCACGTGGAGTCGGAATCGATCCGGCTCACCGATCCGAACGGGGTCTCGCAGGCGGCGACATGGCGTGCTGGCAAGCTCGAATTGCCCGAACATCAGGCGCACGGGTCCTTGTTGAATGTCGACCGGATGCGCTTGTTTGGAGATCCGGGCGATCGGAGCGTCTTGAACGTGGCGTTGGCGCTCCGCGCCGCCGGCCTCCGCGCGCCCTCCCCGGTCACGCGGCTCAGGCTGGATGCCTCCGCGCTGCGCAGCGACGCGCCGCTTCAGGGATCGCGCCACGGGCGGCAGCTCGGATCGACCGGCGAGGGGCTCCCGCTCGCGGTGAAGCGGCTGCGTGGGACGGCGCAATGGGAGGCGGTGCTCGCCGGCCTGCAGAGTGTTTATCCTCGGATCGAAGACGTCGACACCCTTCAGGTCCTGCCCGGGGTCGTCGCGCTCAGCTTCAAGGAGCGGTCGATCCACGAGAAGCTCGGCAAGGCCAACGTCTCGGACGGGGTCATCCACGCCCTCGCGCTGCTGGTGGCGCTCAACGGGGGATCGCCATCGAGCCTGCTCGCGATCGAGGAGCCGGAGAATGCGATCCACCCGTGGGCGCTCCGCAACCTTCTTGGCAGGGCCCAGGACGCCCCACGCCGCGCCCCGCTCTTGCTCACCACGCACTCGCCGGTCGTCGTGGACGCGGTGCGCGACCCCGACTCCCTGTTCATCGTCGAAAATACCGCCGACCACGGCACGACGGTCGAGACGGCGATTTCGAAAGAGGCCGCGCTGAGGGCGATCCTCGACGAGAGCGGCGAGGGTCTCGGCCAGCTTTGGCTGAAGGGCATGTTGGGCGGAGTGCCGGAGGCAGGGGAGTGAAGCGACCGAGAAGCGCGCCCCGCCAACCGCCGGCGGTCGGGCTCGTCGTCGAGGGGGAAACCGAGTACCACGCCCTGCCCCAACTCCACACGAAGAGGCTCGTCGCCGGTTGCCCACCGCTGAAGCCGACGAACCTCGCCGGAGTGGGGTCGCACCTCACGCCCCAGGGAATCGCACGGAGAGTCGTAGGGTCCGTGCGCGCCCATTTCGCGGCGGGGCGGCAGGTGGTCGTGTGCATCGACCGCGAGCAGCGGACCGAGTGCGCTGGCGAGCTGGCCCTCGCCGTGCGCGCGCAGATTGTGGCCCTTCTCAGGGCAGCGCCCGCCGACCGGGATCTCCACGTCGTAGTCGCGAATCGCGCGTTCGAGAGCTGGCTCCTCGCGGGGGCCGACCGCCTGTATGAGAAAGGGGCGCTGAAGAAGCGATTCAAGGTGCACCGTTTCGAAGGCGATCACGGGAAGCGAGGGCGAAAGGGCGTCGAGGAGCTCTCCGATCTGCTCGGGCGGCCCTACGACAAGCTGCGCGACGGTCCGCGACTCTTCGCGCAACTCGACTTCGAGACCGCGCGGGATTTCGAGGGTGGTGGCCGGGGCTCGCGCAGCCTGGACAAGCTCCTCCGCGTCCTCGGGGTGTAGGCAGCCGCGCCGGCAGCGATTTCGCCACCGCCACCTCGACGACGCAACGATGTGAGAATGTCGTGCTCGCCCCAGGGCTTCGCGAACCGCCCAGCCAACGCCGCGGCCATCGCGCGCACCCGTCGTCGCCCGCGCCGGGATCCCACGCTTTCCTTCCTCTTGGGACCCGAGCCCCGTCGCTCCTCGAAAAGCCCTGCAACATGGTGTTGAGGGTGGCTCGGGTGTCGATCGGAGCCGGCGTCTGAGGGCGTGACCGGAGGGCACGCGCAGCTCGGTGAGCGAAGCGAACCATGCCCGCAGGAAATGTCGAACGAAGTGAGACCTCCGCCACGTCTGCGCGGCGGATGCCAGCCCGAAGCCGAGGCGCCTGTCCGACCGCGTCTGCGCGGGCGGCTAAGGTGCCGTCCGGCGGAGAGCGACACCCGAGCCGCCCGGCATTGCCTGCCACGACTTCTTCAGAACCTGCCCGAGCCCCCTCCACGCACGCTGACACCTACTCCAAATCCCAGCGGCATTCTCTGCCAAAAATTGACAACGCGCCCGGCCCATCCTTCAATCGCCCGCGGATCGACCACCTGGGGAGCGACCAGGTGACCAACAAGCCGAAGCCCGCCGCCGGCCGGACGGCGAAGCCGAAAAAGCCGAACGCGCGCAAGCAACACGGGGCCGTCATTCGCGACGCCGAGAAGATTCTACGAACGGCGCGCGCCAATCGGGCCGCTTTGCGCGGCATGGGCGTGACCGACGCCCCCCGGGCGAGCCATTTGAATCGACCCGCGATCATCAAATGAATGACCACGTAAAGGTCGTTTTCGAGCGCCAGCACGATGCGCTTGCCGATTCGCCGCACGTCCTCGACGCGGCACCCCTCGACCTCCCGCGGCGACGGCGCGACGGAACGGAGCACGAAGGGCGAGGCGAGTCGGATCTTCTCCAGAGGTTGACCGACGATGCGGGCGGGGAACGGGAACGGGAACGGGAACGGGAACGGAAACGGGAACGGAAACGGGAACGGGAACGGAAACGGGAACGGAAACGGAAACGGAAACGGAAACGGAAACGGAAACGGAAACGGAAACGGAAACGGAAACGGAAACGGGAACGCGACGAACTGGCCTGAAATGCCCGGGTCCCGCCGCTGCGATGAACAATCTCGCCAATCGCCAATCACCCGAACCTGAACCCTCCCCCTCGCAGGGGGAGGGGAATCGGACTCCACGCGGACACTCGCGGGAGAGGGTGAGGGAGGCAGCGAGCGCGGCGCGCTCCTCGTCGGGCGTCGTCGGCAGCAGCCGGTCGACGAGCGTGCGGCCCGGACCGCGGAAGTCGGCGAGGTACCACTCGAGGAACGCCGCGGCGCGCTCCTC
>JAJXSP010000203.1 GCA_021784515.1 Myxococcales bacterium
CTGGACTTCCCCCCCGCCGCCGAAGATAATGCCGCCCGCTTGGCCGCGGCAGGAGGCTCCGTGTCGTCTCGAATTCCAATCGTGCTCTTTTTCATGACCGCGGGCGCCGCCGCCCGCGTGACCGCCCAGCCCTGCGTCTCGTGCTGGGACAAAACCTGCCCCGAGTTGAAGAACTACGGGACTCCCGCGTGCGGTGGCGGCTCGTCGGGCGGCTCTTCGGCCGGAAAGCACCATTCATCCCCGAAGGCGGAGACCGAGGCGAAGGGCTGCCCCGAGGGCCAGCAGGTTTCGGCCGACACGGCGGGCCATTGTTGCTGGGCCGGGCAGGTGTGGGCCGAGGGCCGCTGCCGCGGCGTCCCCTCGGCGTGCCCGCAGCCGTTCCGGATCATTCCCGAAAAGGAGGTTTGTGAGCTGCCCGCCTGTCCCGAGGGGCAGCAGCGCGCGCAGGACAAGATCCATTGTTGCTGGGCGGGGCAGGTGTGGAGCACCCAGCGCTCGCTCTGCGTCGGCGTGCCCACCCACTGCCCGCACGGGTTCATGGTCCAGGCCGAGAAGCAACAGTGCACTCCACTGAAGTGCGAGGGCAACACCGTCGAGGCCAGGGACGGGAGGAGCTGCGTGCCTTGCGCCGACGGATTCGAGGCGGCGGCCGATCACTCCACCTGCAATCTGAAGGCGTGCCGCCCGACGGCGGTGCGTGCGCGGGACGGAGTCCACTGTCAGGAATGCCAGAACGGCTTCCGGCCGGACGCGGGCGGAAGGAAGTGCGAGCTTTTGCCCTGTCTCGGGAACACGGTGCGCGCGCGAGACGGCGTGCTCTGCACGCCCTGCGCGGACGGCTTCCTCGCCGACGCGGCCAACAAGGTGTGCCAGCTCAAACCGTGCGACGGAAACACGGTGCGCGACCGGGATGGCGTGCATTGCCTGGCGTGCACTCCGGGCAGTCAGGCCGACGCGGCACACAAGAAGTGCGCCCTGATTCCTTGCGAGCGCGGCCAGGTGCGGTACAAGCCGACGGAGGCGTGCAGCGCGCCGGTCGAACAATGGGGGATGGTGCTCGTGCCGGGTGGCCAGTTCAAGATGGGCGCGGCCGACGGAGCGCCTGACGAAAAGCCGGCCCACCGGGTCGACCTGAAAACCTTCTATCTCGACAAGACCGAGGTCTCGGTGCTGCAGTTCCGGCGGTGCGTGAAGGAGGGTGCGTGCAAGGCTCCGCTCGACCTCGCCGCGTGCAGCGCGGGCCGCGACGGGAGCGACACGCTGCCGGTCGATTGCGTCGACTGGGAGCAGGCGGTCACCTATTGCAAGGCGCGCAACAAGCGCCTGCCGAGCGAGGCCGAATGGGAGTTCGCGGCGCTCGGCCCGTCGGAGAGCGACTACCCGTGGGGCGCGGCCGCCCCGCGCAGCCAGCTTTGCTGGAACGGCGACGCGCGGCCCGAGGCGCCCCGGCTGTCTGCCTGCGAGTCGGACGAATACCGCGCTGGCGCCTCGCCGGTCGGGATCCTCAATCTTGCGGGGAACGTCGCCGAGTGGACGGCCGATTGGTACGGAGCCTACGAGGCGGATCTGGCAGGGAGCGCCGGGCCCCCGCGCGGCGAGATGCGCGTCTTCCGGGGCGGCAGCTACGTGGACACCGATCCGGCCCGCGTGCGGGCGCGCGCCCGGTTCAAGCTGCCGCCGTCGTCCCGGCTGCCGGGGCTCGGATTCCGCTGCGCCCGGGACGCGAGGTCGTCCGAATGAAGGCATTCGGCGCCCGCGAGATGAACGTGGCGCGCGCGGCGGCGGTGGTCGCCGACGTGCTCCAGGTGGGCGTCTTCCCCCTCTTCGGCGAGGGGTTCGCCTCGCCCGCCAATGTCGTGCTCGATTGTGTCCTGTTCGGCCTGTTGTGGTGGCTGATCGGTTTCCACGTGGCGTTCCTTCCCACCTTCGTCGTGGAGGAGGTGCCGGTGCTGAACCTGGCGCCGACCTGGACCGCCGCCGTGCTGATCGCCACGCGAAAGGGGGTGCCGCGCATCGCCGCGGCGCCGCCACCATCCCTCGAGTCGGGCGCGCCCGCGCGCGCCGAATAAGGAGTGATCCGATGCGCGTCGCCATTCCCGTCACCGGTGGACTGATCCCCAATCACCTCGGCCATTGCGAGGAGTTCCTGTTCGCCGACGTCGAGGGCGAGCGGGTGGTCTCCGAGCGCCGCGTCCCAAACCCCGGCCACGGCCCCGGCGGTCCCCCGCCGATGTTCGTGCGCGCCCAAGGGGCGACCCACGTCCTCGCGTGGGGAATGCCGCCGCACGCGCGCGGGCTGTTCGCCGAGTTCGGCATCGCGGTGCAGCTCGGCGCCACCGGCGAGCCGCGGACGGCGCTGGCCGACTGGCTGGGCGGGCGGCTGGCCACGACCAGCGACGCGCTCGACGCGGGCGGCAGTTGCAACCACTCGCCGCTCGATCACCGGGACGACGATCACCACGAATAAAGTTCCGCTTCGTGCCGACCGTCTCGGCGAGCGCCCGGGGATTCGCCTGCGGTAGACTCGGCCGATGAATCGAAGGATCCTCCCGCTGCTCTCCGCGCTCTCCGTTCTCGCCGGCTGCGCTCCGGAACCGGGCGGTGATCCGACGGGCGAGCTGGAGCAGGCGATAGGCGAGCCGAAGAGCGGCTTCCCGTCACCCGAGGAGCGGCTCGGGATCATGGCGATCAACCGGGCGCGCTCGGATCCGGCGACGGTGCGCGGGCCGCAGTCGCAGATGTACCCGGCGCGGCCGCCGGTGATGTGGAGCTACGACTTCAGCCGCTCGTCGCGCTTCCACGCCATCAACCTGGCGATGACGCGGGTGAGCCTGATGCACGATTCGCCGTGCCCGCTCAACCCCAACGTCGCGGTGGCGAACTGCGACGGGAACCCCCAGTGCGCCTGCGCCAGCCCGGTGGGCGCGAAGTGCGCCAATTGCGCCAACGTCGCGCCGGTCAACAATGGCTGCGGGACGCCGACCTTCACCCGGATCGGCTACTTCGCCCAGAACGCCAGCGGCGAGGTGGCGGCGGCCGGGACGCAATCGACGATGGAGACGGTGGACCTGTGGATGGACGAGGCGGCGGGCGCCGACGGCCACCGGCGCAACCTGCTCGACCAGGGCACCTCCTCGACGGTGATGGGGTTCGGTCACACCGCCGTCGCCGGCTGCTTCCAGACCTTCGACGTGAGCGACTCGGGCAATCAGGCGGTGACGGTGCCGGAGATCCCGACCGCGGCGATCAGCCCGGCGCGCGGCCCCGCGAACGGGCCCTTTCGCATATACGCGACGTGGGTCGATCCGGTGGGCGGCGTGCCGGCGAATCTGTGGGCGGTGGTGGACGGCGTGTGCCGCCCGATGGCGCGCGAGCTGGGCGACCCGAAGCTCAACTCCACCTTCATGGTCGACGCGTCGCTCGGCGCCGGCTGTCACACGTACTGGATCCTCGGCCGCGATGCGCACAACGGGCGCGTGACCTACCCGACGACGGGCGCGCTCACGGTCGACGCGGGCGGCGCTGCCTGCAACGGCGACTTCCTGGCGCAAGCGCCGGCCGCCGACTGCGAGGGGATGCAGGCCACGCCGGACATGGCGAAGGGTGCGCGCGGCGACATGGCGGTGCGCCGCGACATGGCGGCGCGATCGGGGCGCGATCTGGCGGCGACGGGCGACGCCGCGGCCGGGGGCGACGACGGCGGCGACGGCCAGCTCTGGCAGGACGGTGGCGGCGGCTGCGGCTGCCAGCTCGGCGCGCGGAAGGGAAGGGGCGGAGGCGCGCTCGCGCTGCTGCTCGCGATCGCGATCGCCGTCGGTGAGCGCCGGCGTCGACGCGCGGCGATCCCCCGCCGAAGGCGTTGACCCGAGGCGGTCGCCCGCCTCAGCGCACCTTGTCGCCGGGCTGCGCGTCGTCTCCGACGGTGAGCACGCGGTGCGGGCGCGGGTCGCCCTCGGCGCCGCCCGCGGCGAGGACCATCCCCTCGGACAGGCCCCACTTCATCTGCCGCGGCTTCAGGTTCGCGGCGACCACGACCCGCGTCCCGACGAGCACGGCGGGATCGGGGTACGACGAGCGCAGGCCGGCGAAGATCTGCCGCGTCCGCCCCTCGCCGAGGTCGACCGCCAGCTTGAGGAGCTTCTTCGCGTCGGGGATCAGCTCGGCGGAGCGGATCACCCCGACGCGCAGGTCGAGCTTCGCGAAGTCATCGATCGTGATCTCGGCGGCGAGCGGAAGCGGCGCCGTCGCCGACGAGGCGGGCGCGGCAACGGGCGCAGGCGCGGTGGCGCGAGGGGCCTTCGATCCCTCCTTCGCCACCGGCTTCTTGCCGGCCGACTTCGCCTCGATCTTCGCCCATGTGTCCTTCAGCGTGACGGTGCGGTTCCACACCCGCTTCCCGTCGGTGGAGTCGCGGTCGACGCAGAAGTAGCCGAGCCGCTCGAACTGGAAGCGCGCGCCGATCTCCGCCTTGGCCAGCCAGGGCTCGACGCGGCAATCGGTCAGCGTCTCGAGCGAGGCCGGGTTCAGCTCCTCGACGAAGTTGCGCCCCTCGGTCGCGCCGGGGCTCTCGACGGAGAACAGGCGATCGTAGAGCCGCGCCTCGGCCGGCACGGCGTGCGCCGCGGAAACCCAGTGCAGCGTGCCGCGCACTACGCGCCCGTCGGGCGAGGTGCCGCCCCACGAGTTCGGATCCCACGTGCAGCGCAGCTCGACGACGTTGCCCGCCGCGTCCTTGATCACCTCATTGCACTTCAGGAGGCAGGCGTAGCGCAGCCGCACCTCGCGGCCCGGCGCGAGGCGGAACCAGTCCTTCGGCGGCTCCTCGCGGAAGTCGTCGCGCTCGATGTACAGCTCGCGCGAAAACGGCACCTTCCGGGTGCCGTGCGAAGGGTCCTCGGGCGAAAGCGGCGCGGAAAGCTCGCGCACCTCACCGTCGGGGAAGTTCTCGATCACCACCTTGAGCGGCCGCAGCACCGCCATCACGCGCGGGCAGCGGCGGTTGAGGTCCTCGCGGAGGTGGTACTCGAGCAGGCTGAAGTCGACCACGCTGTCGGCCTTCGCCACGCCGACGCGCTCGGCGAAGGCGCGGATCGCCTCGGGCGTGTAGCCCCGCCGCCGCAGCGCCGCCAGCGTCGGCATGCGCGGATCGTCCCAGCCCGACACCAGGCCCTTTTGCACCAGCTCCCGAAGGTTGCGCTTCGACATCAGGACGTGGGTGAGCTTGAGCTTGGCGAACTCGATCTGCCGCGACGGGAACATCTCCGCCTCGCGGATGCACCAGTCGTACAGCGGGCGGTGCGACTCGAACTCGAGCGTGCAGATCGAGTGCGTGATCTCCTCGATCGCGTCCGAGAGCGGGTGCGCGAAGTCGTACATCGGGTAGATGCACCACTTGTCGCCGGTGCGGTGGTGATGCGCGTGGCGGATCCGGTACAGCACCGGATCGCGGAGGTTCATGTTCTGCGACGTGAGATCGATCTTCGCGCGCAGCACGTGCGCGCCGTCGGGGAACTCGCCCGCGCGCATGCGGCGGAAGAGGTCGAGGCTCTCGGCGGCGGGGCGATCGCGGTGCTTCGTCGGGACGCCCTTTTTGTAGTAGTTGCCGCGCGCCTCGCGGATCTCCTCCTCGGAGGAGCTGTCGACGTAGGCCGTGCCCCGCTCGATCAGTCGCTCGGCGATCTGGTAGAGCTGCTCGAAGTAGTCCGAGGCGAAGTGCATGCCGGCCCACTGGAAGCCGAGCCAGCGCACGTCCTCCTCGATCGCCTCGACGTACTCCACGTCCTCGGCGGTCGGGTTGGTGTCGTCGAAGCGCAGGTTCGTGGTGCCGCCGAACTGGGCGGCGAGCCCGAAGTTCACGCAGATCGACTTCGCGTGGCCGATGTGCAGGTAGCCGTTCGGCTCGGGCGGGAAGCGGGTGGCGACACGGCCGCCGGTCTTCCCGGTCGCAAGGTCCTCGACGATGATGTCGCGGATGAAGTTGCCGGAGGCGGCTTCGGTGGGCTTCTTGTCTTCGCTCATCGGATGGCTGGAAAGAGGGTGGAAGTGGGGCCGGGATTCGAGCGCTCCGCATTTCGGGCGTCGGATTATTCGCGGCCGAAACCAACGCGCGGCACCCTACACGATCGCGGCGCCGCCGTCGAATGACGACCGATCGCGCGGCCTGTCCGCTCGGCGACGAATACCGCGGCCTCGCGGTCCCCGATCCCCTCGCCGAGCCACCCCGCGTGGCCCTCCTCCATCGACTCCCCGAGGTCGAGCGAGACCGGAGCTTCGTTTGCAGCCTTTCGCTAGATGGTGTCGGGCGAGCTACCCCTCGCCGAGGTATTCCCGCAAAGCGACCCGAAGGGCCTCGAGCCGCTGAACGTGCTCGACCTGGGCGGCTACATCGTCGTGCCGCTCGTCGCCCGCGGCCGGACGCTCGGCCTGCTCTCGCTGTTCGTCGACCGCGCGCGCCGGCGGTTGGACGCCGAGGACCTCGCGCTGGCCTCCGCGCTCGCGGAGCGATCGGCGATGGCCATCGACAACGCGCTCCTGTACCGGGAGGCACAAGACGCGAGTCACTCCCGAGAGGAGCTGCTCGCCGTGGTTTCGCACGATCTCAAAAACCCGCTCAACGCCATCATCATCGGTATCCAGAACCTCGCCAAGGCGCTCCCCGAAGGCGCCACGCGCGCCCGCCAACAGATCGCGCCCGTAGAGCGCGCGGCCGGTCGGATGAACCATTTGATTCGAGACCTCCTCGACGCCGCGCGGGTCGAGGCCGGGCACTTCGCCGTCACCCGGCGCATGGAGGACGCCGCAGCCATCGTCGGCGAGGTCCTGGATCTCGAGCGCCCGCGCCGTTGACCGGATCTTGAAGCCTCGCTGTGCGGTGTGCCTGCGAACTGTGGAACGGAGATCGGGCGGCGGGCTCCCTTCCCCCTGCCTGCCGATCACACACCCCACAGTGCCCGCGGCGAAGGTGCCTCGGCAAGCATCACGACCCGATGGCGGGCGACCACACCACGGATGCCCTGGACGAGGACCCGACCGAGCCCCGGTGGGACGGACAGGCGGACCCACCGCGTGGTGAACGATCGGAGGATCTCGACGAGCCGCGCGGGATCGAGCCGCAGCTGCACCGGCTGGCCGATCGTCCGCGCGGCGATGTCGGTGGTCACCGTCTCAGCGCCATCGCGCGACACGAAGCAGTGCCCCGGGATCGCGCGAAGGTGCACCGGTGACCGGGCCTCGGGATCGAGGAGCAGGACGCGCTCCAGAGCGGCGACCAGATCACGCCGCGGAACCTCGGCAGCCGCCACGGGCTCGGCCGAGAAGAGATCGTCGAACGCGGGGATCGTGGGAGTGGAAAGCTCGCACTGGAAGGAGAGGGCGCCCGAACGCAGGCTCAGCTCATCGGAGGTGATGCGCACGCCGGCGACGCCCTCCGTCGCGGCAAGGAGAGCGCGGAGCGCCGCTAGATCGTTGCGCGCGATCGCCCGTCCCGCGATCGTCTCGCCCTCTTCGGCGTGGAGCTCGCAGCGCACGATGCGGATGCCGTCGGACGCGACGAGGATCCAGCTCGTCCTCCCGTCGGAGCGTGCGCGAATCTCCAGCCGCACACCGGACGCGGGCAGCCTGGCCACACCCTCGGGCAGGACGACGAGGCATCGTTCGACCGCGAAGAGCAGCGCTGGGATGGGGACGCGTGTCGGTGCCGCCATGGCGCCGAGCATCGGGCAGCTGATCGAAGATGTCCACGACCGACAGCCCACCGTCGAAGCCGCGCGAGCGCCAGTCTCGGGGCGACGCGTCCTGGTCGACCATGCTCATCGTGCGCGCTCCGTTCGATCGAAGACGCTACGTTGCGTGCTGCCGACGCGAATCCCACGTGGGCCAGGACGACCACCTGCCCGCCCAGCGGCACGAGGGCGAACCCGACCCGCTACCCACCATCGCGAATCTCGTCGGTGAGGAATCCGTGCACGCGGAGATCGGCAAGCCGTTCAGCGCGCGCAGGTGCCCTTCGGGCTGGACGCCGTAGGCACCAGGCGGGCGCCGGAGGGGGGCGTGAAGGAGAAAGCGGAGGGAAATTCGCTGGTGCGCGTTACAGGATTCGAACCTGTGGCCTTTGGCTCCGGAGGCCAACGCTCTATCCAGCTGAGCTAAACGCGCGGCGGTGCGGCGCTACATATGCCCCGTGTCGTCGGGGCGCGTCAAGTCGGAAGTTTGTTCAGGAAAAGCTTGACATCCGCCAAGAGGCAGCTCGCGGGCGCGTGTATTTCTCCGGCGGCAACGGACGCCGCCGCGGAATCGGTTTGACCGCCGATCCCTTTTCCCCTATCTTTCCGGCCGCGCCGCCCACCCCACAAGAGGCGGCTGTCCTCGGCAGGAGTCTAGGCAAACATGGACAAGCAGTCAACGCAGGTTCCGTCGAAGAAACACGAGCTGGTGGACACGGTCGTCATCCGCTTCTGCGGTGACTCGGGCGACGGTATGCAGCTCACCGGCACCGAGTTCACCAAGTCCACCGCCCTCCACGGCAACGACCTCTCGACCTTCCCGGACTACCCGGCCGAGATCCGGGCCCCCGCCGGCACGCTGGCCGGCGTCTCCGGCTTCCAGGTCAACTTCTCGTCGCGCGAGGTCTACACGCCGGGCGATCAGCCCGACGTGCTCATCGCGATGAACCCGGCCGCGCTGCGCACCAACCTCGCCGACCTGGTCCCCGGCGGTGTGCTCATCGTCAACACCGGCGCCTTCACGGCGGGCAACGTCGAGAAGGCCGGATACAAGACGAACCCGCTCGAGGACGGCAGCCTCGAGCGCTACCACACCTACATGATCGACATCTCCAAGCTGACCCAGGCGGCCCTCGAGGGCACCGGCCTGTCGACGAAGGAGATCTCGCGCTGCAAGAACTTCTACACGCTCGGCCTGATGTTCTGGATGTACGGCCGCGACACCGAGCCCGAGCTCAAGGCGATCCGCGAGAAGTTCGCCAAGAAGCCGGAGATCGCCGAGGCGAACGTCCGCGCGTTCGAGGCCGGCTACAACTACGGCGAGACGGCCGAGATGTTCGGCGTGAAGTACGAGGTCAAGCCCGCGGCCGCGATGGCGAAGGGCACCTACCGCAACATCACCGGCAACGAGGCCGCCGCGCTCGGGTGCGTCGCCGCCGCGCAGCTCGCCGGGCAGCCGCTGTTCCTCGGCAGCTACCCGATCACGCCGGCCACCGACATCCTCCACGCGCTCGCCGTCTACAAGAACTTCGGCGTTACCACCTTCCAGGCCGAGGACGAGATCGCCGGCGTCTGCTCGGCGATCGGCGCCTCCTTCGCGGGCTCGCTCGCGCTGACGACGACCTCGGGCCCCGGCCTGGCGCTCAAGAGCGAGGCGATGGGCCTCGCCGTGATGACCGAGCTTCCGCTCGTCGTCATCGACGTGCAGCGCGGCGGTCCCTCGACGGGCCTGCCGACGAAGACCGAGCAGTCGGACCTCCTCCAGGCGGTCTACGGCCGCAACGGCGAGTGCCCGATCCCGGTGATCGCGGCGTCGACGCCGGCCGACTGCTTCGCGATGGCGATCGAGGCGTTCCGCATCGCCGTGAAGTACATGACGCCGGTGATCCTCCTCACCGACGGCTACATCGCCAACGGCGCCGAGCCGTGGCTGCTGCCCGACATCGCGTCGCTGCAGAAGATCGACGTGACGTACCGCACCGACCCGGTTGGATTCCAGGTCTACGCGCGCAACGCCGACACGCTCGCGCGCGAGTGGGTGCGCCTCGGCACGCCGGGCCTCGAGCACCGCATCGGCGGCCTCGAGAAGGACTTCACGACGGGCAACGTCTCCTACGACCCGAAGAACCACGAGGCGATGACGAAGGTCCGCGCCGCCAAGGTGGCGGGCATTGCCAAGGACATCCCGCTGCAGCAGATCAACGGCGAGCCCACGGGCGACCTGCTGGTGGTGAGCTGGGGCGGCACGTACGGTGCGGTCACCAACGCGGTCGACGATTGCCGGTCGCGCGGCCTCTCGGTGTCGGGCGTCCACCTCAAGTACCTCAACCCGCTGCCCTCGAACCTCGGCACCATCCTGCGCGGGTTCAAGAAGATCATCGTCCCCGAGCTGAACAACGGGCAGCTCACCCGGGTCCTGCGGAGCGAGTTCCTCGTCGACGCGCAGGGCTTCAACAAGATCCAGGGCAAGCCCTTCAAGGTTGCCGAGGGCATAGGCGCGCGCGAGG
>JAJXSP010000204.1 GCA_021784515.1 Myxococcales bacterium
CCCGCGGGGATCACCGCCGTGGCGCCGACCGGCATCCCGGCCACGGTGGCGGACGCGCCGCACGACTCGCCGTTGCCGTCGCTGCCGCCATGGAGCGCGACCGGCTTGCCGGCGAGCGGCTGCCCCATGCCGGCCTGCGCGGAGGCCATGTCGCGGTCGAGGCGGTACAGGTGCAGGAGCGCGCTTCCCGCGTCGCTGGTGTCCACCGCGCACACCGTCCCCGACGAGGCGCCATTGGCCGACCAGAGGATCCCGGCCGAGCGCTCGCTCATCCCGCCCTGAGCGGTGACGGTGGCGGAGGTGGCGACGAGCAGCGTCGGGCCGGCGACGAGGCCGCGCACGACGGTGGCGCGGAACGACGGGTTGCCGAGCGTCTGCTCGAGACGGCCGCCGGCGATGGTCCACGAGCCGTCGCTGCCGAACGGGAAGAAGTCGTAGCGGCCGGCGGAGAAGGCGGGGTCGGAGAAACCGTCGAAGAAGAGCTGCCGATCGATCGGCTGCTGCGGGTGCGGGTCGCACGAATCGCCCACCCCGTCGCCGTCGGAGTCGAGCTGGTTCGGGTTGGGCAGCGTCGGGCAGTTGTCGCACTGATCGGGCACGCCGTCGCCGTCCTCGTCGCCGAGGAAGCGACCGCACGGGCCGGCGAGATCGGGCGAGGCGGGGAGATCGGGAGGCACCGCGACGAGATCGGCCGCGGCAAGGTCGGTCGGCTCGCCGAGGTCATCGGCGGGCGGAGCGCCGTCGGCGACGGGCGCGGCGAGGTCCGTTGCGACGCCGAGATCGGCGAGCGGGAAAGCGGCCATGTCGGAGGACGTTGCGAACGCGAGGTCGGAGGACGCGGCGTCGGTCGCCGGGGAGCCGTCGCCCATCGTCGCGTCGCCGCATCCGCCCAGCAGCGCGAGGCCCAGCGCGGCCCATGCCGCTCGACGTCGTGGGGTGGGCCGCCCGTCGGGGCCGGGGCTTTTCGCAGCACCCATCTCGACCTCGCAGGCTACCACATGCTAGGAAACACCCGAGGCCAACGCATGCCCAAGCTCAACATCGAACAGCCCCACGACCTCGACCCCAAGGCGGTGCGCGGGCGCCTGGACGCGCTCAGCGCCCGCCTCGCCGAGAAGTACGGTCTCGACGCGAAGTGGCGCTCGGACACCGAAGCGGTGTTCGATCGCACCGGCGCCTCGGGCTCGATCTCCGTGCGGCCCGGCAAGGTGCTGATCCAGGTCGATCTCTCCTTCGCGCTGACGCCGATGAAGGGGAAGATCGAGAACCGCATCCGCGAGGAGCTGGCGCGCGCGCTGGCGCCCGAGCCGAAGCCGGCGTAGCAGGCGAGTCAGCTCGCCGCGGCCTCGTCGAGGCTGACCACCACGAAGTCGCCGGCGACGGCGACCGGCAGATGCCGCTCCGCCTCGGCCAGCTCGGCCGGCGAATCCTCGACCTGCGCGTCGAAGGTGAGGCCGAGGCAGCCCGTCTCGTCGGGCGCGTGCGGCCGCGGGGCCACGGCGCGCGCCTGCAGGCGTCCCTCGAGGTTCCACACCACCAACTCGCACCCACCGACGAGAAGACGCTTGCCGCGTCCGGGCGGCAATTCTTCCACGCGGGCGACCCGGACGTTCATGGCCGCGCCAGAGTGCGACGGCCGTGCCGCTTCTGATATCGTCCGCGCCATGCCGAACCTTCGTGCGCCGCGGATTTTCGGATCGCTCGCGCTCGCCGCCGCCCTCTCCGCTTCGGGGTGCGACGGCGGCGCCGTGGACGACCAGGGGGTCGCGCCCACCGACGGCGGTCCCGCCGACGAGGCGGCGCCGATCGGCGACCTGGCCGCCACCTGCGTGCCCGGCCTGCCAGACGCCGCGGTCGCGCTCGATCCCAACTGCCCGATCGTGAAGCCCGCCTCGCCCGACACCTTCGATCAGGCACTGAAGCTCGCCGGCCTCGACCGCTGCAGCCTCGGCTTCACGGAGCAGGACTGGAAGGAGTACCCGTCCATCCTCCGCGAGGACGCGTTCCGCCTCCCCTGGTACGACGCGGTCCACGATCACGCGGTCCGCGCGCCGTCGTGGGGGCGCGGCCTCGTCGGTGCGCTCGACCAGGCGGCGGCCACACCGACGCCGGTGACGCGGGCCCTCATCGCCGCGGGCGGCGCGCTCGGCCTCTCCGATGCGCCCTGCGTCAGCCCGGGTGCCGTCGATCCCGCGCAGCCGCTCGCGCGCGCCGTCGCCAAGGCGATCACCGACGCCGGCGGCAAGCCGAACCTGGCCGCGCTCGAGGCCGACGCCGCCGACGTGCCGATGCCGCTCCAGCTCGCCGTCGCGCAGGTGGTGCTCGCCGCGAGCGCCGCCAACCAGGCCTATCTCGCGCTCGAGAAGCCGCTCTCCGACAATGACAAGGACACCCTCTCGCGCACCAGCGCCTTCATCATGCCCGGCGAGATGGCCGCCAACCTGACCGACAAGACGGCAAAGGATCTCCTCGCCAACCGCTTCGACGAGCAGGCGCTCCTCGACGGCGCGACCCGCCTCGCCTACAGCATCGAGACGGCCGGCCTCGCCCGCTTCGCCGGCATGACCGGCTTTTCCTTCGACCAGGCCACTCCGCTCGGCCGCGTCGTCATCCACGATGGCAAGAACGACACCTACAAGGACGATCCGGCGCACCCCATCCTGCTGCTCGTCGACGCGGGCGGCGACGATACCTATCAGTTCCCCGCCGGCGCCGTCGACGCCTCGCTCGATCTGACCAGCAAGCGCCACGTCTCGATCGCGATCGATCTCGCCGGAAGGGACACCTACGGCTACGAGGAAATGCCCGACTCCTTCGACGGCAAGCGCCTGCCCTCCGACGCCGACGGCCGCTACCACCCGGCCGGCTGCAAGAACGCCGACACCTGCCACGCCCGCGGCACCGACGACGGCCCGATCTCGCTCTCCGAGACCCCGCGCCAGGGCGCCGCGCGGATGGGCTACGGCATGCTCTTCGACCTCGGCGCCGACGACGATCGCTACACCTCGCTCCGCATGTCGCAGGGCTTCGGCTCCTCGGGCGTCGGCGTGCTGTTCGACGCCGGCGGCAATGACACCTACGCCGGCGAGGCGGGCGTCCAGGGCGCCGCCTCCTTCGGCCTCGGCCTGCTGCTCGATATGGGCGGCGACGACACCTACCGGACCTACGCCTTCGCGCAGGGCTTCGGCTACTCGCGCGGCGTCGGGGTGCTGTACGACGTGGCCGGCCAGGACACCTATTACTCGGACAGCGGCGACATCTCCGCGGGCGGCGATCCGCTCTACCTCACTCCCCAGTTGCCCTGCGACGCGAAGGACGGAAATGGCAATTACACCAACGCCAATTGCGGCAATTCCTCGTTCACCCAGGGCGCGGGCTTCGGGCGGCGCGCTCCCGGCCAGTTCGATCAGACCGGCAAGTGCATCGGCGATTGCGCATTCATGTCGGGCGGCGTGGGCGTGCTGCGCGACCTCGCGGGCGACGACAAATACACCACCAGCGTGTTCGGCCAGGGCACCGGCTACTGGTTCGGCACCGGCCTCCTCGCCGACGGGGCCGGCAACGACACCTACGATGGCAAATGGTACGTCCAGGGCTCGAGCGCCCATTTCGCCCTCGCGCTCTTCTTCGACGACGCCGGCGATGACAAATACAATCCCACCCTCGTCCCGTCGGCGACCTCGATCGGCGTGGGGCACGACTTCTCGGTCTCCTGGCACATCGACGGCGGCGGCAATGACGTCTATCGCGCCCCCGGCCTGTCGCTCGGCTCGGGCAACGTCAACGGCATCGGCGTGCTGATCAACCTCGGGGGAAACGACGAGTACCACGCCGCCGGCGAGCCCACTCTCGGCTGCGGCAACCTCTCGGGAGAGGTCTATTGCTACCAGGGCGAGCGCGCCCGCCCCACCACCGGAATCTTCGTCCACGTCGGAGGGAAATCGGTCTATGACGTCCCCGGTTCGCCCGTGCAGCGGGGAGCCGAAATGACCTGGATCGACGACGAGGCGGTCCCGAATCACTGCGAACAGACCGACGCCGGAACGGTGGTGCCGAACTACGACGCCGGGTTCGCGCCGATTGCCACCGAGCACGGCGCGGGCATCGACACCCCGACAGGGTCGGTCTCGCTCCCCTAGATTCCGTGATTTCCGCCCACCTCAGCTTCGCCCTGGTCGCCCTGTCGGCGGTGTTCTTCGTCGTCGACCCGCTGGCGGCGATTCCGATCTTCCTCGCCGTCACCGCCAACGAGTCGCCCGCCCAGCGCGCCCACACCGCCCTGCGCGCCGCGGCCACCTGCTTTCTCACCCTGCTCGTCTTCGCCCTCGCCGGCGGCGTCATCTTTCGCTTCTTCGGGATTTCGCTCGGCGCATTCAAGATCGCCGGCGGCATCCTGCTCTTCTCGATGGCGCTCGAGATGATGCGGGCGCAGCCGTCGCGCACGAAGCAGACTCCCGAGGAAGAAAAAGAGGGGATCGAGAAGGAGGACGTGGCGATCATCCCGATTGGCATTCCCCTGCTCTCGGGGCCGGGGGCGATCGCCACGGTGATGGTGCTGATGACGCGCCATCGCGAATGGTCCTATGCGCTGCCGGTGGTGGCGGCGATCTTCGTCACCAGCGTCGTGACCTATTTCCTGCTCCGCGCCGCGGTCGGGTTGCAGCGGCGCCTGTCGCGCACCTTCATGAACGTGATGATCCGCGTGATGGGGCTCATCCTCGCGGCGATTGCGGTGGAGTTCGTGGTGGCGGGGCTAAAGGAGGTCGGGCCGCTGGTCACCGGCCATTGAGATACGCGGCTATTTGCTGGCCTTCAGCTCCTCCCAGCTCGCGCCGGGCTGCGCCGCCGTCTCCGTCGGCAGGCCGAGCGCCGACCAGCCCGCCTCGGCGAGGCGCCCGAATGCGTCCGCCTCGCCCGACCAGCCGCCGCGCATTTCGAGGAGATTGGTGAAGCCGGCCGCCTCGAGCATCATCGCCGCCTGCTGCGAGCGGCCGCCCGACTTGCAGCCGATCACCAGCTTTTCCTCCCGCGCGAAGCTGGCCGACACCACCGCGAGGAATTCCTGGTTGCGGCTCATTCCGCCCGGGCCCATGTGCATCAGGGGCGCATTCTTCGCTCCCGTCGGGTGGCCGGCCTCGAACTCCGGGACGGAGCGCACATCGAGGTAGACCCATCCCTCTGACAGCAGGGTATGCGCCTCCTTCGGAGAAATCCGCTTGACCGCCATCGAAGCTCCTTGTTGGGGATTCCCGGTGGTGCGGGAGATTGGATGCTAGGCGCCGATCTTGGTTCCGCAGCCGGCGCAGAACTTCGCGCCCGGCGGCATCTGCCCGCCGCAGTTCGAGCAGAATTGCTTCGCCGGGGCGAGCGCCTGGCCGCACTCGGCGCAGAACTTCCCGGGAGCCACCAGCTTGCCGCACCCGCCGCAGGTGACCTGCGCGGCGCCCGTCGGTGCGGGCGGCGCCGCCTGCTGGGGGGCCTGCTGCGGCTGCTGCGCCTGCTGGCCGAACATGTTGGCCATCGCGAACCCGACGCCGAGGCCGGCGCCGCCGAGCAGGGGATTTCCCCCGCCGCCGCCGCCGTCGCCGCCGCCCTTGGCCATCCCCTCGCCCGCGCCCATCATCGCTTTTCCGGCGGCGAACTGCTGGAAGCCTTGCATTCCGCCCGACATCCGGACATAGGCGGCGTCGGTGTACAGCTTCTTCAGATTGGCGGCGTCCTCTTCGCGGATCGAGATCTCGAAGTTCCCGAGGCGCACCACGTCGACGCCGTAGCTGTCGAGGTGGCGCTTCACGCCGGCGATCACGTCCTCCTCGATCTCCTCGGTGTAGGCGCCCGAGGTGACGTCGAGGAGCGGCCACTTCTTCTTCACGAGCAGCTCGGCGATCCGATCGCGGATCACCTTGAGCACCTGGTCGCGGAACCAGCCGGTGAACTCGTCCTCGGTGGCGATCGCGCGGGTGCCGAAGAAGCCGATGAACTTGAGCGGGTCGGCGACCTTGATCGAGTAGTCGCCGTGCACCATCGTCTCGACGGGGACGCCCGACTTCGGATCCTCCTGCGCGCCGATGCGGCCGCCGAACTTCAGGCCCGCCATCTCGCGCATGGTGACGAACCAGATCTCCGCCTTCCACATGTTGCCGCCGGTGAACTTGTCCACCAGCTGGTCGAGGAAGGGGATGTTCTGGCTCTCCAGGGTGTGGCGCCCGGGGCCGATCTGCCCGACGAGGACGCCGTCCTTGAGGAAGAAGGCGACCTCGTCCTGCATCACCGTGAGCTGCGCCTTCATCGGAATGGTGGGGTCGGGGTGCTTGAAGATCGGCAGCCCCTTGGCTGCCTCGGGCCGGGCGATGAACATCTCGCGCGCGCCGTTTTTCACGAAGTCGAAGATCCCCATCGGTGGCTCCTCTTCTGCTGGGTCTTGCCTCGGGGCAAGCTGGCGAATGATAATCGGCCGCCCCGCAGGCCACAAGTGGGGCCCACGACGAAACCGAGGAGCGCGCGATGGGCGATTCCGAGCAGGTGAAGGCCAACCGCTTCCGCTGCGAGAACTGCGGCGCCGAGCTCGCCTGGGACGCGGGCGCGCGCAAGCTCAAGTGCGCCCATTGCGGCTTCGCGATGGACATGCCGGCGGGCGGTGGCGCGGTGGTCGAGCGCGACCTGTTCGCCGGGCTGGCCGCGGCGCCCAAGGGATACGGCACCGTGACGCGCAGCCACCGCTGCCAGGAGTGCGGCGCCAACGTCTCCTTCCCCGAGGGCGTGACGTCCACGAAATGCACCTTTTGCGGTTCGTCCAAGGTGCTCGATCAGGGCCAGAACCAGAATGCGCTCCGCCCCGAATCGCTGCTCCCCTTCGGGATCGACAAGCGGCACGCGAACGAGGCGTTTTCGAAGTGGCTCGGAAAGCTGTGGTTCCGGCCGGGCGACTTGAAGCGCCTCGCGGCGGTGCAGGAGGTCAACGGCGTGTACGTGCCGTTCTGGACCTACGACGCCCGCGTCCACTCCGACTGGCGCGCCGAGCGAGGCCGCTACTACTACACCGAAGAGGAATACACGACGCAAGAGAACGGACAAACGGTCACGAAGACGCGCCAGGTGCAGCACACGCAATGGGAGCCCGCGTGGGGCAACCGCGACGACTTCTATGACGATCTCCTGGTGTGCGCCTCGAAGGGCCTGCCCGAGGACCTGGCCGGGCGCTTTCGCAGCTTCGACACCAAGCAGCTGGTGGCCTATCAACCGGGTTATCTGGCGGGCTGGCGCGCCGAGGAATATGCGATCGACCTGCGCGCCGGGTGGCAGACGGCGCAGGGGCGCATCGAGGAGGAGCAGACCTCGCGGTGCGGCCGCGACGTCGGCGGCGACACCCATCGCAGCTTGCAGGTGCGGAACGAGTTCACCGATCTCACCTACAAGCACGTGCTGCTGCCGGTGTGGATCGCGGCCTATCGCTACCAGGAGAAGGTGTACCGCTTCCTGGTCAATGGGCAGACCGGCGAGGTGGTGGGCAAGGCGCCGTGGAGCGTGGTGAAGATCGCGCTGTTCACCCTGTGCTGCGCCGCGCTGCTCGCCGCGATCATCCTCCTTGCGCGGGGCCACGGGCAGTAGCACCCGATCGCCCGTTCGGATAGACTGCGCCGCACGATGGCGTACCGGACGATTCGAGTGGTCGCCGCGGTGGTGGAGCGAGCCGGGCGATACCTGATTACCCAGCGACGGGAGCAGGCCGTGCTGCCACTGCTGTGGGAGTTCCCAGGCGGGCGCGTGGAGGAGGGCGAGCGCGACGAGGACGCGCTCGGCCGCGAGCTGCGGGAGCGGATCGACGCGGTGGCCACCATCGGGCGCAAGCTCGGCGAGAAGCGGCACGCCTACGAGGGCTACGAGGTGGCGCTGGCGCTCTACGCGGCGACGCTCGACGAGAGCCAGCCGCTCCGCGCGCTGCGCGTGAAGGACTTCCGCTGGGTCGCCTCGGAGGAGTTCGACAAATACCCGTTCCCCGACGCCGACCAGTGGACGATGGACCAGCTGCTCGGGATCGAGCGCTAGCGCGAAGCGCGATCAGAACGCCAGGAGGACGCCGGCGCTGCCCCCGGGCTGGAGGGCGTGGCGGGGATCGTCGCTGGACAGGTTGTAGAGCCAGTTGAAGTTCAGCTCGGCGAGCAACGCGACGTTGTTGCGCACCCAGTATTCCGCGCCGGCGACGGCGGCGGCGCCGAATGAGACCCGCGTGTGGCTCTCGTCCAGCTCCTTGAAGAGGAGGACCGACACCGTCGGCCCGAGGCCGACGTAAGGGTGGAAGTCGTGGCTCACGTGGAAGGGCACCTCGACCAGCAGGTCGACCGGGATCTCGAGGCCGTGTTCGCCGGGGACGGCGAGGACGTGGGTGACCAGGCCGAGCACGACGTGGTGATGGACTTCACGCTTGATGAACAGGCCGCCGCCGCCGCTGCCGCTCCAGTGCGACTCGGTGCCGAGATCGAGGCTGGCGAGGCCGGTGCCGATCAGGCCGAGGCGCCATCCGGGGTGGTGGGCCTCGTGGGCCTCGTGACCCGGTTGGCCCTCGTGCTCCTCGCCCGCGGCCGCGTGCTCCTCGTCGGCGTGCGCCGCCTCGGAGGCCGCGTGCCCGGCCGCGGGGGCCTCCTGTGCCTCGCGGGCGGGCGGGGTCGGCGGCTCTTCGGCGTAGGCGGTGGACGCGAAGGTCAGTGCGAAGAGGAGCGCCGCGCCCGGCGAGCGCGACGGCCAACGGTGACCTCGAAACATGGGAGCCTCCCGGCAGAAACGCCACGCAACGTAGCACCGCCTCCGTCGCGCGCTCGTCGAGGACGCGGCTCTGCGCCCGGTCGACGACGCGGCGCTGGCCGGCGCGTCAGTACGTCTGGGCGACCTTGAGCGCGCTCAGGACGGCGGAGACGCCGCCGCCGGCCACCGCGCCGCCGCCGATGACGTAGACGGCGCCCACCGCGCCACCGCCGCCGCCGCCGTTGATCGAGCTGGCCTTGGGGGCACCGCCGCCGTGGGGCTGTGGGCCCGATCCGCCCACGCCACCCGGGCTCGACGAGATTCCGCCGGTCGCCGCGCCGACCGCGGCCGGCCCCGGTGCCGAAGCCGCTGCCCGCGCCGGCGCCATAGGCGCCGAAGAAGCCTCCCGGCCCCGGCTGGCGACCGGCGCCCGGCGAGCGCGCCTGTCCGCCCGCGCCCGCCTCGATCGTTTGCGGCGACAGCGAGGTCGCCCGCGGTGACGAACCCGCCGCGTTGCCGGGGTTCGATCCCGAGAGGTCTACCAGGCGAAGACGCGCGCCGGCGGCGATGGTGAGCGAGCGCGCGCCGAACAGCGCGAGGTGGGGCGCCCCGCCGGGCTGGGTGCCGGCCTGGACCGCGAAGGTGAAGCCGAGGTCGACCTGCTGGTTGTTGACGAAGACACGGCCGGTGGCGGTGTCGAGGACGGTGTCGCCGGCGACCGTCACGTCCGCGGCGAGCTGCTGCTCGGTGGGCGCCTCGCCGAGGTTCGACGGCAGAGGCCGCAGGCAGCGCCCGTTGCCGCAGCCGAGCGGGCAGCGCGCGAGGTCGCAGGCGGGCGCCGCGAGGTCGGACGGCACGGCCAGGTCGGACGGCGGCGCCAGATCGGGCGAAGCGAGAGCGGGCGAAACGAGATCGGGCCTCTGGAGCGCGAGATCCGGATGCTGCAATGCGAGATCAAGTTATTGCAATGCAATATCAGGCTGCTGCTATGCAATATCCAGCGCGGCCGCTCCGTCGGTGGTGCGCCGGAGGTCGGGGGCCTCGGCCCGGTAGTCGCCGTTATCGATCACGCAGCCGGCGACGCCGAGCAGCCCGAGGTAGAGGGAGCGAAGCAGCATCCGACACCTCACGGCCTCGCACCGTACCATGTAGGCCCGCCGACGGGCCGTCGGGGCCGACGCCGGGGGAGCGGTTCAGAGCCGGATGAGCGCGGAGCCCCACGTGAAGCCGGCTCCGAAGGCGGCGAAGCACACGAGGTCGCCCTTCTTCACGCGGCCGGTGCGCCGGCACTCGTCGAAGGCGATCGGGATCGAGGCGGCGGTGGTGTTTCCGTAGCGCTGGATGTTGTTGTACACGCGGTCGTCGGGCAGCCCGAGCACCTGCTTCTGCAGGTACTCGTTGATGCGCAGGTTCGCCTGGTGGCAAATCAGCATCTTCAGGTCGGCGATCTGGCGCACGCGCTGA
>JAJXSP010000205.1 GCA_021784515.1 Myxococcales bacterium
TCTCCGGCTTCACTCGCGACTTCGGCGTCACGACGCTGTCGGTGGACGGCGCGCCGAGCGGCGGCTTCGTGCGCCTCGAGGCGGCGCGCGAGGCCGACCTCACGCCGCCGTTCCCGTTCGCCGACCTCCGCCTCCAGCCCTGAACACCTAGTACCGGATCGCCCAGAACAGGTCGAGGCCGCCGACGCCGGCGTCGCCGAAGCTGGTGTCCAGCTCGAAGCGGCGCAGGAAGCGGTACTCGACGTGCGCCTCGTTCGAGTTCACCGCGGTGATCCCGACCGGCGCGTTGAACTGGTGCACGTAGCTCACGTAGATCTTCTCGGTGATGTACTTGCCCAGCTCGACGCGCGTCGTGGTGAGGCCGGTGTAGCCCTCGTTGCCCGTCTCGACGTGGAGCACGTCGATCGGCAGCGACGGCGCGATGGCGTCCTTGAGCCGTCCCAGCACCAGGTTCGACACCGCGCCCGTCACCTTCTGATCGAGCGTGCGGTCGGAGACGCGCGGCGCGGACGGGTCGCCCGACACCACGATGCCGAGGATCTGCGACTGGTCGTAGCGCGGCGGGTCGGAGCTGAAGGCGATGCGGGGGTGGCGCACGGTGCCCGACAGCTCGAGGGCGATGGTGGCGTCGGTCAGCACGCGGGTGAGGCGGATGTCCACCTCCGGGTTGTCGAGGCTGCCGCCGAAGCCGAGCCGCGCGCGGTCGATGTCGTAGCGCTGCCCGAGCAGCTCGACCGAGCCGCCGTTGGCCTGGAGGTGGCCGGTCGCGGTGATCATCGGGCCGCTCACCGCGAGCTCGATCTTGCCTTCGACGTCGGTGCGGGCGTCGCGGCTGCGCAGGTGGAACGGGCCGGGGATCACCGTCACCACGTGCACCGTCGGGGCGGTGCCGGCGGCGGCCTCGCGGGCGGCGCGCTCGCGGCGAGCCTGGCGATCGGTGAACACCACGTCCTCCAGCGGGCCGAGCGGCTGGAGCTTGCGGCCGCCGACGCCGAGGTGCGGCAGCTGGATGTCGCCTCGCACGACGTCGAGGGTGCCGTGCAGCCCGTCGGCGGCGCCCTCGCCGTGGAGCTTGAGGTCGGCGTCGACGAAACCCGCCGTCGAGCCGACGATGAACGAGAAGTGCTTCGCCTTCGCCGTGCCGTCCACGCGCTGTGGCCGCAGTCCGTCGAGGAGCGCGCTGCCCGAGGCGTCGAACGATCCGCCCTCCGAGGCGACGTGGAGGCGGCGCACCGTCACGGTGCCCTGGTGGGCGGTCAGGTCGAGGATCACGTCCTCGTACTCGCGCGGGTTGTCGGCGAGCCGCAGCGTCGCAACGCGCGCCAGCGCCGCGCCGTCGAGGGTGGGCCGCCGGCGCGTGCCGCCGACGGCGATCTGCGCGTCGAGCGTGCCCGCGCTCTGGCCGAGGCCGGGGACGACGCGCGGCAGGAAGCGGAGGTCGAAGGCCTTCGCGCGGGCCGTGACGGCGAGCGGCGCGGCCGGATCGATGGGCAGCGAGCCGTCGAGGACGAACGTCCCGCCCTGCGAGGCCGTGGCGTCGCCGTGCAGCGTCAGCCGCTGTCCGTCGAAGCGCGCGCGAACGCTCGCCTCGCGGAAGCCGACGTCGCCGAGCGCGAGCCCCGTCGCGGAGGCGTCGCCGTCGCCGACCGGGGCGTGCGCCGTCCCGTGCAGCGCGACGCGCCCGCGCAGCTGGCCGCCGACCCGATCGAGGCCGGGGCGCATGCCGCGCAGGCGCGACAGGTCGAAGCCCGGGATGGTCACCTCGACCTGCGCCGGTGCGTCGCGGATCGTCGCGAGGTTGTCGAGGTCGATCGTCGCCTCGCCGCGCGCCTCGAGGAGCCGCCCGCCGCGGAGGTTGAGGCTGGCGAGCGCCTGGAGACGCTGGTCGTGGAGCTGGATGGTGGCCCGCCCGTCGAGGTGATCGAAGGATCCCTCGCGCGCGAGACCTCGCACCGCCACCTCGCCGTCGATCGCCGGCCGCGCGACGGTCCCCGAAAGCTCGACGGTGGCGTCGGCCGTGCCGGAGTCGGGCCGAGGCTGGACGGGGAGCCGCCCGAGCGCGACGCCGCGCGCCCGCACCGTCGCCTGGATCGGCAGCGTGCCGAGGTGCGCCAGGGTGCGCTCCGGGGCGCGGGCGAGCACACCGAGGGCCACCGGCGCGTGCGCGCTCACCTCGATCGTTCCGGCGGAGGAGCCGAGCGCGATCGCTCCGTTGAGCCGCACGCCGTCGGCGCCGCCCTGCGCGTCGAGGTCGAGGCGCGCGGCGCGCAGCTCGCCCACCGTCACGCCGCTGGCGTGCAGCGTCGCCGTCAACGTCGGCGCCCGCAGGGTGCCGCCGGCGCGCGCGTCGAATGCGAGCGTGCCGTCGAGCGTCTCCGCGCACGCCGGGCACGAGCGGCCGAGCGACGGTGGGAGGAGCGGACGCAACGCGTGGAGCGGCAGCCGCGCGCCCGCCACCTGGAGGCGCAGCGGCGCGATGGTCGCGCGGGGCGCCACGTCGAACGACGTCCACAGGCTCGCCGCGCCGGACGAGGCCGTCGCCTCGCCCCGTAGGTGACCGGCGACGAAGCCGCCGCTCGCGGTCACCGTGATGCGATCGCGCCCGAGGGCGGGCAGCGGATCGCTGGAGCCGCTCAGGTTGCCGTCGATGCGGAGCGCGTCGAGCCGGCCGCGCAGCGTCACGGCGCCGTCGATGCGGGTGTGCGGCACCTTGGGTGGGCGCGGCGCGAGCGCCGCGATCTCGTGGAGGTCGAGCCCGCCGCTGCGGACGGATCCGACGAGGATCCGTTGCGCGCGATCGTACGCGCCCTCGACGGCGAGCCGCTGCGGCCCGAGGCCGAGGACGAGATCGGTGAGCGTGATCGCGTGGTCCACGCGCAGGCGCGCCGGGCCCTGCGTGGCGACGGTCCGGTCGGCGATCGCGAGCGCGACGCGGTCGATCGCGACGTCGGCGCCGATCAGGTGGTCGCCGCGCCAGCTCGGCTGCCCGTGGGCGGCGATCTGGAGCGTCGCGGGTCGCCCGGCCGAGGCGCCGTGGCCCTCCACCCGCAGCGTCAACGAGCGCCGGTCTCCGTGCGCGCTCGCTACCACCAGATCGGCACGCTGGCCAGACGCCTCCACCCCGGCGGCGCGCAGCTCCGCGCTGCCGGTGAGATCGAGCGCGTGCACGGTCGCGTCGAGCCGCGCGATCGCCACCTTGGCTGCGCGCACCGCGCGGGCGTGCACCTCGCCGTCCACGCGCACGTGCGCCTCGCGTCGCACGTGGGCGCGCGCATCGAGGCGGCCGGCGAGGCCGGGGAGATTGAACGCCGCCAGCGACGAGAGATCGCGCGCGGCGAGGGTGAGCGAGGCCTCGCCGTGGCCGGTGAGATCGCCGTGTCCCCGCGCCTCGAGGTCGAGCCCCGCGCCGACCGCGCGCAGGTGCGCCTGCTCGATCTGGCCCACGCGCCCGAGGCCGGAGGCGTGCGCCTCGCCCTCGACGGAGGCCGGCGGCCCGCCCCGAAAGACCCGCGAAGGATCGAGGCCGCGCAGCGCCGCCCGCGCGCTCCACCGAGGCAGATCCCCGTCGCTCGAGGCGACGTGGCCGCTCACCTCGAGGGTGCCGCGCGCCGTCTCCACCTCGAGGCGCGCCTCGAGATCGGCGATCGGTCCGTCGGCCTGGAGGAGCGCGTGGAGCGGCCCCGCGAGGCGCAACGCCGGATCGAGCCGGTCCACCTCCGCGCCGTCGCTGCTGGCGCGAACGCGCAGGCGGTCGAGGTCGATCGCCTCGCCGGTGCGGCGCACCGCGCCCCGCGCCTCGATCCGCGCGGCGAGCGGCGCCTCGACCTGCGCCGCCAGCCGCGTGAGGTGCACCTCCGCGCGCTCCCCCGTCGAGCGGACCGCCGCGTCGAGCGACAGCCGCGCGTGCGCGCTCCGATCGCGCACCTCGGCGCGCGCGTCGATCTCCGCCAGCACCTCGCGCGCGGTGATCGCCGGCGTGCTCGGCGACGTCGAGGTGGACGGCCTTGCGAGCGCCGCCACGTTCCACCGGCCGTCGGCGAGCGGCCGCGCGCGCACCCAGCCGCCCTCGACGCGCACCTCGTCGAGCGACAGCTCGTGGTGAAGGAGCGCCAGCGGGTTCCACTGCACGGTGACGCGCTCGGCGCCGACGGCGGGTCTCCCCTCGGGGTCGTCCACCTCGAGCCCCACGATCACCAGCGTGCGCACCGTGTCGCCCTCGAGACGCGCGATCGTCACGCGCCCGGAGAGCGCCGCCTGGACCCGGGGGAGCGCCGCGCGGAGCAGCAGCCCGCGTCCGGCGTTCGTGCGCAGCGCGAGGACGCCGCCGCCGACGACGACCAGCGCCAGCGCGACGAGCGCGACGACCGACCACAGCGCGAGCCGCGCGATCGCGGCGAGGGCGCGGCGCATCAGAACGGCTCTCCGATCGAGAGGTGGAAGACGTAGCGCTCCCCCGGATCCGGGTTGGGGCGGCCGTCGGCCTCCATCGGGGAGAGGCGGTTCAGGCGGATGCCGAGGTCGGCGCGGATCACGCCGAGCACCGTGTGGTAGCGGAGCCCGGCGCCGGTGGCCCAGTGCAGCTCCGCGAGGTCGATCCCGGCGGGCACCGTGCCGGTGACGGGCGCGCAGGTCGAGGCGCCGCTTCCGCCCGTCGCGCACGAGGGCGCCGACACGTCGCCGCCGTCGAGGAAGATGCCCAGCTCCAGCCAGTAGCCCTTGATCGGCAGCAGCCCGACGCGCAGCTCGCCCTGCACCAGGAACTGCTCGTCGCCGCCGAGCGGGAGGGGCGGAACGCCCGGCAGCAACGACGGCACCTGGAGCGAGAGGCGGTCGTAGTTGAAGCCGCGGTGCGAGTCCGGGCCGCCCATGTAGTAGCGCCGGGTGATCGGGCTGCCGAGGTCGCCCTGCACGAACAGCCTGCCGTACAGCAGGCGGGCCGCGACGACGACGTGCGAGCCGAGCGGCAGGTAGCCGCGCACCTCGGGCGTGAGCTTCTCGTAACGGAACCCGCTGCCGATCCAGTTGCCGCCCTCCTCGGCGCTGAAGCCGAGGTACACGCCCCGCCGTGCGTCGAGCGGGCGGTCCCGCAGGTCGAGGGAAACGTCCTGCTGGAGCCAGGTCAGGCGGTAGGGGTCGGTGAACCCGAAGAGGCGTCGAGCGAGCGCCGGGTCCTGGAGGATGGTCGGATCGGTGTTGAAGAAGAGGAGGAGCTCCGCGTTGTACGAGGCGACCAGCTGCACCCGCGAGTGCCACAGCCGCCACAGCCACGCGACCTGTCCGCGCGGGCCGTGGTACTGGTAGGCGTAGTCGATGCCGAGGTCGTAGCCGACGGTGAGCTTGAGCTGGTCGAGCGGCAGCAGGAGGTCGGGCTGAATGAACTGCCCCTCGACCCGCGCCTCCGGCCCCTGCCGCGCGATGTTCCAGAAGGAGGGGATCGACACCCACGCCGGCTCCACGTCGAGGCGCAGCGTGCGCAGGCCGCCGAGGAAGTTGCGGCGCAGGTAGATCGCGCGCAGGCGCACCTCGTTGCGCTGCGACTCGATGCCCACGCCGCCGCCCAGCCGCAGCTCGCGCAGCGGGCCCTCGTGCAGGTCGATCACCGCCGCCGCGTCGTCGCCGACCTGCTCCCAGCGGGCGCGCACGACCGAGAAGATCCCGAGGTTGTAGAGGTTGCCGCGCGCCTCGTCGAGCATCTGCGCCGTCGCCAGCTGGCCCGGGTGCAGGCCGGTGTGGATGCGCAGCTGGGCCGCGCTGACGCCGGGCACCTGGGTCGGGATGTCGATCCGCGCGATGTGCGCCTTCGGTCCCGGATCGAGGTTCACGATGATCGCGGCGGTCGACTCGTCGCGGTCCACCTGCGCCTGGCGATCGACGCGCGCGAACGGATAGCCGAGCGCGCGCAGGCGGGTGCCCAGGCGGTCGGTCGCGGCGATGAAGCGGCCGTAGTCGAACTGCTGACCGCGCGCGAGGTCGAAGGAGGAGCGGACGGCGCGCGCGTCGGCGAAGGCGGGCGGCAGTCCGCCGAGCGTCACCTGGTTGATCTTCGTCGGCGGACCCTCCTCGATGACGAAGCGCACGTCGACGGAGTTCGCGCCGACGTGCGTGACCTCGAGGTTCTTCACGCGCGCTCGGAAGTAGCCGTGCGCGTGGTAGTAGGCCTCGATCCGCTTGCGATCGAGCTCGAGCTCGATCGGGTCGAGGTGGTGGCGCGGCGAGAGCGAGAACCACGACTCCTGCTGCGTGGCCAGCCTGTCGCGCAGCTCGTGTCGATTCACGTGAGCGGCTCCGTCGAGGCGCATCTGGCGGACCCAAGGTTGGCCGCTGCCGCTGCACCCGACCACCGCAAGCGCGCAGCCCAGCGCGCAAGCACGGCAGAGGCGCGCGGCCATCCCCCCACTCGACAGCACCGGCCGTGCCACCGACGGGAGCCGCGCCTGACCGGGGCCGGGGCCGGGAACGGGAACGAACGGGCGCGCGCTCGGACGAGCGGCGCCACCGGGTGCAGCCGCGCCGCCGTCTCACCGAGGAGCGCTCGCCCGGCCACGAGGCGGTCCTGTCCGGGCGAGGCGGCGATTGACGGCTCGGCGCAAGGATGCATTAGTGGAGCGATGCGTAGCTCCCTGACCTCGGTGTTCGTCGTCGGACTCCTCGCCCTCGCCGGCTGCAGCCCGGGCGGCCGCGGAGGCGGAGGCGGAGGCGGAGGCGGTGGCGGAGGCGGTGGCGGCTGCCCCACCGGCTGCACCAACTGCACGCCCGAGGGCACGTGCGCCGACTGCACGCCCAACCTCGCCACCTGCCAGGGCGACGCCGTGTTCACCTGCAACGCCGACGGCACCGTCGGTGACGAGGTGAAGGTCTGCGACGCCGCGCACAACGAACACTGCACCGCCGGCTCGTGCCTCAGCCCATGCGACACCGCCGCCTCGTCGCACTCCTACATCGGCTGCGACTACTGGCCGGTCACCACCGTCAACGCCCAGCTCAACCCCGACTTCGACTTCGCCGTCGCCGTGGCCAACCCGCTCACCATCGGCGACGTCGTGCAGAGCGCCCCGGCGAACGTCACCGTCACGCGGGGCGCGATGACCGTGGCGACGGCGGTCGTGCCGCCCGGCGAGGTTTCGATCATCAAGCTGCCGTGGGTGAACGACCTCTCGCAGAACGCCGGCGGCGGGGTCGGCGGCGGCGAGACCTCGGTGCTGCTACCCAACGGCGCCTACCACCTCGTCTCCGACCTGCCGGTCACCGTCTACCAGTTCAATCCGCTGGAGTTCAAGAAGCCCCAGTCGAATACCTGCATGGATCAGCCGCGCCAGTGCTTCTCCGACATGGACTGCGTCGACGGCGACCACTGCGATCAGGGCGCCTTCATGTGCATCACCAGCAGTTGCCACTCGTTCACCAACGACGCGTCGATCCTCCTCCCGACGGCCGCGCTCGGCACCGAGTACATCGTCCTCGCGCGGCAGACCTTCTCGATCTCGCGAACGGATCCGAACACCCACACCACGCAGGCGAGCTCCATCCCGGGCTTCTTCGCCGTCGTCGCCACCGACGACGATACCCAGGTGACGGTGAACTACACGGCACACACCGAGTCGGGGACCGGCGTCTCGGCGGTGGCGCCCGGCCAGAGCGCCACCTACACGCTGAAGAAGGGCGGGGTGCTCGAAGTCGTCTCGCAGCGCGCGACCACGCCCTGCGCGAATACCCAGATGGACATGCAGGCCACCTATTGCGACCTCGGCCCCAATTACGATCTCACGGGCACGCAAATCACCGCGACCAAGCCGATCGCCGTCTTTGGCGGCCACTCGTGCAGCTTCGTCCCGTACGACAAGTGGGCGTGCGATCACCTGGAGAGCCAGCTCATGCCGCTGCCGACGTGGGGGCAGCACATCCTGGCGGTCCAGACCAAGCCGCAGATCAATGGCGAACCAAACGTGTGGCGCGTCATCTCCGGCAGCGACAACGACCAGATCACGTTCGCGCCCGCGGTCTCGAAGACGGTGACGCTGAGCAAGGGCAAATACGTGGAGTTCGTCGCGCAGGGCGGATTCGAAGTGAAGAGCACCGGCCGCACCGCGGTGGGGCAGTACATGGTCGGCGAGAACTACGTCGACCTCATGAGCGTGCATGTGGGCGATCCGTCGCAGGGGCTGGCGGTCCCGGTCGAGCAGTATCGCGTTTTCTACGATTCCGCCACCCCCGAGATCTACACCCAGAGCACGCTGACGGTGATTGCGCCGATGAACGCGACGCTGATGCTCGACGGCGCGGCGGTGAACAACAACTTCACGGCGATTGGGAAATCGGGGTACGGGTATCAATACATCGATTTGAGCGCGAAGCCCGGGGCGCACCACGTCACGGGATCGGACAAGTTCGGAATCACGATTTCGGGGGTCGCGGCCTATACCTCGTATTTGTTGGTCGGCGGCCAGAACCTCAACGACATTCCGCTGCAGTGATCACTTCCCCGCCGGCCCAATCTGCCGGGGCCGTAGCGGTAGCCGATCTGCAATTGCCGCCGTGCTAATCGACCTCGACCGGTAATCGACCGCCGGCCACGTCGTCGCCGCCGGCCACGTCAACGCCCACGCCCTCCTCGACGACGACGTTTTCGTTCCCGTTCCCGTTCCCATTCTTCGTCTTCGTGCGCGCAGACGCCTTGCCCGTTTGAACGGCTTTCTTCTTGGGTGGCGGCTCGGCTGCGTCGAAATCGAGCATCTTTCTCAACTCGTCGGCCGCCGCCGCCACCCGGGCGGTCAGCTCGTGGTGCGCGGCGAGGAGCGCGGCGAGCGCCTCGAGGCGGCAGCCCGCCGCGGCGTCGATGGGCAGCGATTGCAGCTCGGTGGCGAGCGCCGGGTCGAGGCCGGGGACCTGGGTCATCGCCGCCATCCCGCGGTGCCAGCTCCTCGTCGAGGCGCCGGCGCGCAGGCCCGCGACGCGGATCTCCCGCGCCGCCGCCGAGAGCGCGCGCGAGGCGGCGAGGTAGCGCGCGGGCGACGGGGCGGCGACGAAGCGGTCGATCGCCGCCAGCGAAGGAACGCGCGCCTCGTCGTCGAGGAGCGGCAGCGTGCGGGCGGCGTGGGCGTAGAGCGCGCGGGCGAGCGTCATCGGCTCGACACCGAGTGGATCGGCACCAGCAGCACCTCGATGCGGCGGTTGCGGCGACGGCTCGCCTCGTCGGTGTTCGGCACGCGCGGGTGGAACGGGCCGAAGCCCGACGCCACCACCTGCGCCGGCTCCATCCCCGACGAGGCCAGCACCCGCGCCACCGCCACCGCGCGCGCGGTGGACAGCTCCCAGTTCGACGGGAAGCGCTCGTTGTGGATCGGCACGTCGTCGGTGTGGCCGCCCACCAGGACCATCTGCGACGGCTCGGCGTGCAGCAGCTCGCCGAGCGGCGGCGCGAGGCGCGCGATGGCGGCGCGGCCGGCGGGCGTCAGCTCGTCGGAGCCGCTGTCGAACAGCACCTCGCCCTGGAGGATCACCTTGCCCTCGTCCACCTCGATCGCGCCGGCGGGGGCGATGGCGCGCAGGCGGCGCTCGATCCGCTCCTTGTCCTGCCGCAGCCGCGAGAGCTCGGCGTCGCGATCGCGCAGCCGCGCGAGGAGCCCGCGCTGCGCCGCCGCGCCGACGATCATCAGCACCACGAACGCCGCCAGCGCGAGGGTGAGCGCGTCCACCATCGGCGGCCACACGTTCACCGGGAACAGCGAGAGGCGGCGCGGCCGCACCTCAGGCCGGCTCCTTGTCGTCGCCGAACGCCAGCTTCTCGAGCCGCTCCAGCCCCTCGCCGAGGCGGCCCAGCTCCTCGATCACCGCCGCCTGGTCCTGCGCCGCCTCGGCGCGCGAGGCGAGCAGCGCCAGCGCGCGGGCGAGGGCGGAGAGCTCGGGGCCGAGTGCGCTCGCCGTCGGGGCGAGGGTGTTGGCGCCGTCGCGGAGCGATCCCGCGGCCTCGGTGAGCGACGCCGCGGCGGCGGCGAGGCGCGCGTGGTGCTCGCCGGACGCGCGGTCCACCGTCTCGAGCAGCGCGCCCGCCAGCTCGGCGAGGCGCGCGGCGTGCGACTCGGTGAGCGCGCCGAGGTGGGTGCGCGTCTCGGCGGCCATCGCCTCCCACGCCCCGCGCAGCGC
>JAJXSP010000206.1 GCA_021784515.1 Myxococcales bacterium
CCCGTCCCCTTCTCGCGCGTGGTGAAGAAGGGCGTGAAGATCGACCCCAGCTCGTCGCCGGGGATGCCGCAGCCGGTGTCGCGCACGGCGAGGCGCACGCGGTCGTCGGAGGCGGCGCAGGTGATCGTTACGCGGGCGCCGGCCGCGCAGGCCTGCAGCGCGTTCTTCCCGAGGTTGAGCAGGGCACGCCGGAAATGTTGTGCATCGCAGCAAAGCGGCGCCGGGCCGGGCGCCTCGACGGCGAGCGCCACCTGCGCGCGCTGCGCGTCGGGGCCGAGCACCTCGCCCACCTCGCGCGCGATCGCCGCCGCGTCGGCCGGCCGCTGCTCCAGGCGCGGGCGGCGCGCGTACTCGAGGAAGTCGCCCACCACCGCCTTCAGGTGGCCGAGCTCGCGCTCGATCCGCGCCACGTGGGCGAGCTTCTCAACGTCGCCGGCCAGCTCCTCGCGCAGGAGGCCGGCGAACAGCTCCATCCCGCCCAGCGGGTTGCGCACCTCGTGGGCGATCCCCGCCAGCATCATCTGCAGGCGCTCGTCGCGGGCGCGGAGCTGCTCGCGCATCGTCTCCAGCGTGCCGGCGAGGAAGCCGATCTCGTCGTGCGAGGTGGCGGCGATGGGGCGCGACAGGTCGCCGCCCCCGATGGCGCGCGCGGCCTGCTCGAGGCGCCGCACCGGCCGCGTGATGAGGCGCGCCACCACCAGCGAGAGCGCGGCGACGAACAGCACGCCGAGCGCGCCCCCGGCGGCGAGCGTCCGACGGAAGCCGGCGAGCTGCTCGTAGAGCGCCGCCGAGCCGTCGACGCCCACCGCGATCACCGGGCGCCAGCCCGCCCCGCCCTCGTCCACCAGTGGCAGCGGCGCGAAGCCGCTCTTGTAGAGCGCGCCGTCCTTGCCTTTGAACAGCACCGAGGAGGCGGACTGCCCGCCGAACACCCGCGAAAGCTCCACGCGGTCGGCGTCGAGCTCGTAGTAGCGGGCGCCGATCGGCGTGGTATCGGTGTCCACGCGCGCGGTGGAGGCCGCGTCGAAGAGGTAGATGCGCTTGACCTGCGCTGCATCGCGCAGCTCGACCAGCTTGCGGCGGGCGTTCTTGAAGGCGCGGCTCGCCTCGTCGCCCGGCTGCAGGAGGTCGACGCGCTCGGCGCGCACGGCGAGGGCGCCGGCCTGCGCCACCGCGGTGAGGCGCCGCCCCAGCTCCTCCTCGAGCGCGCGCTGGGCGATGTAGTGCGCGGCGAAGTCGAAGCCGGCGAAGGTGGCCACCGTCGGAGCGAGCGTCGCGCCGAGGAGCTTGAGCCAGATCGGGACCCGCACGGCGGCGAGTGTAGCAGCCGGGTGGCGGGACGCGGAGGGAGGGCGAGGTGCGCGCGATCGCCTTCAGCAGCGGCCGCTCGTCAGGGCCACACCCGCCAGGGGGCCTTGCCGGTCTGCCACAGCGCCTCGAGGTGGCGCTTGTCGCGCTGCGTGTCCATGCACTGCCAGAAGCCGTCGTGGCGGAAGGCGGCGAGCTGGCGCCCGGCGGCGAGGCGCGGCAGCACGTCGCCCTCGAGCGAGACGGCGTCACCGCCGAGGTACTCGAACAGGCCGGGCTCGAACACGAGGTAGCCGCCGTTGATCCAGCCATCGCCGGACTGCGGCCTCTCGGCGAACGACGCAACGAGATCGTCCTCGAAGAGCACGCCGCCGTAGCGCGCCGGCGGGCGCACCGCGGTGACCGTGGCGAGCTTGCCGTGGGCGCGGTGGAAGGCGAGCAGCGCCGGCACGTCCACGTCGGAGACGCCGTCGCCGTAGGTGACGATGAAGGTGCCTGCCGAGAGCGAGGAGCGCAGGCGCGCGATGCGGCCGCCCGTGTTCGAGTGCTGGCCGGTCTCCATGAGATGCACGAGCCAGTCGTCGGCCTCGCGGGCGTGACGCTCGACGCCGCCCGTCGCGGTGCCGACGGTCATGCTGCCGGTGAGGGTGTGGTAGTCGAGGAAGAACTGCTTGATCACCTCGCCCTTGTAGCCAAGCGCGACGTAGAACTCGCGCAGCCCGTGGTGGGCGAAGTGCTTCATGATGTGCCAGAGGATCGGGCGCTCGCCCACCTCGACCATCGGCTTGGGCTTGATCTCGGTCTCCTCCGCGAGGCGCGTGCCGAGGCCGCCCGCGAGGATTACGACCGGGACGGCGCGAGGCGAGGCCGCGGTGGCGTCGGGGCTGCGCATCGGCTGGCAGTATGCTGGAAAAGCACCGGCCACGCGAGTTTGCGCACGGCCCGCGCGGCGTCGGTGAGGGCAGGCGCGCGCGGCGGGTCGCCCGTCGAAGCGCGCGCCGAATCCGGGCGCCGGTTCTTGGACACCGTCCCGAGGCGGGCCTATCATCTGCGGCCGTGCACGACCCCCACTCGATACCCCCGCCATGAGCACGCGCCGCATCCCCGTCTCCGGTCCCTGGATCACCGACAAGGAGATCGCCTACGTCGCCGACGCGACGGCGAACGCCTGGTACGAGGGCGCCAACCGCTTCCAAGCGCGCTTCGAGGCCGCCTTCGCAGCCCACCTCGGGCGCCGCTACGTGATGTCGCTGCCCTCGTGCACCTCGGCGCTGCACCTCTCGCTCATGGCGCTCGGCGTCGGCCCCGGGGACGAGGTGATCGTCCCCGAGGCGACGTGGATCGCCAGCATGGCGCCGATCACCTACGTCGGCGCGACGCCCGTCTTCGCCGACATCGATCGCGCGACGTGGTGCCTCTCGGCGGCCTCCTTCGAAGCGCACGTCACGCCGCGCACGAAGGCGGTCATCCCCGTCGATCTCTACGGCAGTGTGCCCGATTGGGATGCGCTCCTGGCCGTCGCGCGCCGTCACGGCGTGGCGGTGATCGAGGACGCGGCCGAGGCGATTGGCGCCGAGCACCGTGGCCGTCGCGCCGGCTCCTTCGGCGACGTGAGCGTGTTCAGCTTCCACGGCTCCAAGACGCTCACCACCGGCGAGGGCGGCCTGCTCGCCACCGATCGCGAGGATCTCTTCGCGCGCGCCCAGGTGCTGCGCGATCACGGCCGCAAGCCCGGCGACCGCTTCTTCTTCAATCAGGAGATCGCGCACAAGTACAAGATGAGCGCGCTGCAGGCGGCGCTCGGCCTCGCGCAGCTCGAGCGCGTCGAGGAGCTGGTGGCGCGCAAGCGCGAGATCTTCGGCTGGTACCGCGAGGCGCTCGCCGGCGTCGACGGTGTGGCGCTCAACGCCGAGCCCGAGGGCACGCGCAACGGCTACTGGATGCCGACGGTGATCCTCGACGCGAAGATCGGGCTCGGCAAAGAGCAGCTCATGGAGGGCTTCGATCGCCGCGGCATCGACACGCGTCCCTTCTTCTACCCGCTCTCGACGATCCCGGCGTGCGCATCTCTACCGTCGGCGCGCGGCGCCCGCGACCGCAACTCCGTCGCCCACGCGATCACGCCGTACGGCGTCAACCTGCCCTCGCCGATGAACCTCACGGGCGAGGAAGCGTCGCGCGTCGCGGCGGCCCTCGGCGAGATGATCGCCGAGGCGGGCACCCGCGGCCAAGCGGCGCCCTCACCCCGTCCCGCATAGCCAGCCCCCGCCATAGGAGGTCGCTCTTGCCCGACCCGGTTGTCAGCTTCTGCATCCCGACCTTCAATCGGGCGCGTTACCTGGGTTGCCTCCTGAGCTCGCTTTCCGAACAGCTCCACAATTTCCCACACAGCTACGAGATCATCGTCTCGGACAACGCATCGCCCGATGAGACGCGGGCGGTGCTCGACAGTTGGGCCGGCAAGCTGCCGCTGCGCGCCCATCACCAGCCGACCAACCTCGGCGGCGGCGCGAACTGGCAGTTCGTCACGTCCCGCGCCCGCGGCACCTACGTCCTCTACGTCGCCGACGACGACCTCGTCCTCGCTCCGCAGGTGGCGGAGGTCGTCGCGGCCATGGAGGCAAATCCCGGCGTCGCCGTGACCTACGCGCCTTGGCTCCTCCACGATCTCGTGGCCAACCGCACCGAGGGAACCTTCTACACGCAGGACGGCGATGCCCTCATCCACAAGGGTGACCACCCGGCGCTGCTGGACCACCTCCTGCGCTGGTCCCTTTTCCCCGAGATTGCCATCTATCGGCGGGCTGCCCTGCAGTCGGTGATGCCGCGGATATCGAACGAGGCGTTCTACGCATTCGTCCACGCGGCGGAGTTTCTCGGCCAAGGGGACATCCTGTTTCGCAAGGAGGCCTTCTACGTATCGGTGACGCGCTACTTCGCGAACGAGCCGCAGCGCGACCAGACGGGGATGGAGCAAGCCCGACACGCGTGGGACCGCTACCGCGGCGGTCTTGAGCACATCCTTGGCATCGCCAAGGCCCGCCTCGGCGACATGGCGCGGGCCGCCATGGTGATGCGCATCCAGCACCTGGTGGCCGAACGCATGGCAGTGGCGGTCCGGCTGCGAATGCACGCGGGGAGCGACGATATCGAAAACTATTTTTTGGCGAGCCGCGTGAAAGCCCTGGGCTACGAGCGGCTACTGCCGGCCCCGATGGCCGCGCTGTCGGTCCGCGCGGCCCTCGCCTTCCTGGCCGGCGACGAGGAGCTTCACCGTGGCATCACCAGCCTGATTTACGTGGGCGAACTGGCCCCGGACTTCCGCGCGTACATCCAGTCGCGAGCGAAGGTCCCTGTCCGGTTCGAGCAGCAGGTGCCAGCCCTCGACTCGCTGCGCGACTGTCTCGTATGCGGGCGACAGCTGCCAAAAATCGACGAGTCGAAGCGCCAAAGGCTGCTCGAGGTCAACGTCAAGCTGCTCAGCGATGGCGACGTATTCGCCAAGTTCCCAGCCTGAACCTCCACGCAATGATCTCAGCGCGAGGGCGCTGAAGGCGGCTGTCGCGCATTCCGGCTCGCGAAGCGCTCCCAGCCCGGCGACCGCGCCGTCGGAGGACGTTACCGCCACGGTAGCTTCGTGCGCTGAGGTCGGGGCGCGCTCGAGCGAGCGCCGCGCGCGGTGCTACTTCGCCTCGGTCGCCTTGCCCTTGCAGCTCTCGCAGTTCTTGCAATCCTTCTTGCCCTTGGCGCACTCGCAGCCCTTGCTGCCGGCGGCGCAATCGCACTTGGCGTCCTTCCCGGCGCATTTCGGGCAGGCGAGGGCGGGCGCGGCGAATCCGAGAGCGAAGGTGGCGACCAGGGCGGCGAACAGGTTCTTCAGCATGGGATTCTCCAGTCCCGCGGTCTTACCACAACTTGGCCGCCCGCGCCGCAGACGCCGAACAGCCGAGGCAGCACCCCGCCGCTCCGGCCGGCGACGAAGCGATGGAAGCGCGACACGTTCTCGGCGGCCTGGGATGCCGCTCTCGGCGGAGACACCCGCGCCGTCAGGAGGAGCACACGCGTGCGCTCGTCGATGCGAAGCCGATCCCTGGGAGGGAAGATTGCGCGCACCGGGAAGGCGCGCGCACGAGAGCGACGAGAACTGAAACGCGTTCTAGCGCTTGCTGAACTGGAAGCGGGCGCGGGCGCCACGCTGTCCGTACTTCTTGCGCTCCTTGATGCGCGGATCGCGCGTCACGAAGCCGGCCTGCTTGAGCGGCGGGCGGAACGACGGGTTCAGCTTCATCAGCGCGCGGGTGATGCCGTGCTGGATCGCGTCCGCCTGGCCCGAGAGGCCGCCGCCACGCACGTTGACGTGGAAGTCGTACTGGTTCGTCGTCTCCGTCAGCTCGAGCGGCTGGCGAAGGATCATCTTCGACGTCGCGCGCCCGAAGTAGTTATCGAGGTCGCGCTTGTTGATGGTGATGACGCCCGAACCGGGGGTCATCCACACGCGCGCCACCGCGCACTTGCGGCGACCGGTCGCGTAATAGCTGTTCTTTTCCTGAGCCTGCGCCATGGGGATCTCCAATTACCTCGTCGGCTGGAGCGCGAGCGCCGACGGGACCTGCGCGGCGTGCGGGTGCTCCGCGCCCGCGTAGACCTTGAGCTTCCGGTACAGCTTCCGACCGAGCGGGCCCTTGGGCAGCATGCCCCACACGGCGCGCTTGATCAGCTCCTCCGGCTTCTTCCGGAGCATGTCGGCCGCCGTCGTGGTGACGATGCCGCCGGGGAAGAGGGTGTGATCGTGGTAGAGCTTGTCGGTCAGCTTCTTGCCCGTCAGCGCCACGTTGGCCGCGTTGACGACGACGACGAAGTCGCCGCAGTCGACGTGGGGGGTGAAGGTGGGCTTGTGCTTGCCCCGCAGGACGTGGGCGATCTGGGTCGCCGCACGGCCGAGCGTGAGGCCTTTGACGTCCACCACGTGCCACGCGCGGTTGGCCAGCGCGTCGCTATTCTTGAGGGAGAGGGTCTTTGGCATCGAAATACCTCGAAGGCGGGATCACTTAGCGGATCGCGGGCAGGGTGTCAACACCTTGTTCCGGATCGCGGCGCATCGGCGCTTCCCACGTTGACGGGCGAGCGGGGGCAGTCCACCATCCGGCAGCCTCGAGCGGAAGAGCCGATGCCCCGACCGATCACTCGTGCCGTCCTCGTCGCAGCGCTCCTCGCCGGCGGCGCGGCGCATGCCCAGGAGGCGACCGCTCGCCAGCACTACGAGAGCGGGATGGCGGCCTGCGCCGTCGAGGACTGGGACCGCGCGGTGACCGAGTTCGAGGCCGGCTTCCGTGTCGAGCCGAACCCGGCCTTCCTTTATCGCATCGCCCGCGCGCACCAGGAGGCGAAGCGGCCCGAGCAGGCGGTGCGCTTCTACAAGCAGTACCTCGAGGTGGCGCCGCCCGACGCGCCCGACCGCGCCGAGGTGGAGCAGCGCCTCGCCGCGCTCCAGCGCGCCTCCGAAGCCAAGCCGTCCGCGCCGGCGACGCCGCCGACGGCCAAGGCGCCCGAGAAGCCGCTCGTGGAGGCGCCCGCGCGGCCGGCTCCGGCGCGACGCCGCGACCGGGTGGCGATCGGACTGCTCGCCGGCGGAGCGGCGCTCATCGCGGCCGGGATCGGGCTCGTCGTCTACGCCGACAACGCGAGCGGGCAGGCCTCCGACCCGTCGACGCACGCCGATCTGACGGTGCGCGAAGGGCTGCAGCGGCGCTCCAACGCGACCGGCATCGCCGGCTGGAGCGCGATCGGCGTCGGCGTGGGCGTCCTCCTCGGCGGCGGCTTCCGTCTCTCGCACGCGCGGCCACGCCGGGTGGCGTTCGAGATCGGGCCCGTGCCCGGCGGAGCGCTCGCCGGCGTCGGGGGGAGCTTCTGATGCGCCGGCGCACCCTCGTCGTCATCGTCGCCCTCGCGCTGCTCGTCCTCGGCGGCGGCGCCGCGCTCGTCGCCTGCGACCAGCTCTTCTTCCGCTGCCCCGACGACGCGAGCTGCGTCCGCGACGGGCATGCCGGCCGCTGCCTCGCTTCACCCTGGTCGAGCGCCCGCTACTGCACCTTCTCCGCCGCCGATTGCCCGAGCCTCGAGCGCTGGGATCCCACCGCGGGCGAAGGGCTCGCCGGCACGTGCGTCGAGCGGGCCGCTTCTCCCGACGGCAGCGCCTCCGACGGCGGAACCTCCGATGGCGGAAGCCCCGACGGCGGAACCTCCGACGGCGGCGCCGATCTCGCCCCGATCCGCGACGGCGCGGCGCACGACTGAGTCGCGTCGCGAGTCTCCGTGCTTGAAAGCCCCCGGGAAGGCTGATATCTCCCCGGCGTGCGCGTCGGACTCCTCCTCAAGCGCAGCCAGCCCGAGGCGGTCGACATCGCGCGCGACCTGCAGGCGCGCCTCGCCGCGCGTGGCGTCGACTCGCACGTGCTCGCCGATCGGCTCGACCCGACGGCCGACGGCGTCACCCTCGACGAGGACGACCTCGAGCACGTCGACCTCCTCGTCGTGCTCGGCGGCGACGGCACGCTGCTCCACGGCGCGGCGCTGGTGGCCGACCGCGGCATCCCCATCCTCGGGGTGAACCTCGGCAACGTCGGCTTCCTCACCAGCTGCCCGCCCGAGCGCGCGTGGCCGACGCTGGAGGCGGCGCTCGACGGGCGGCTCGTGCTCGAGGAGCGCATGCGGCTGCGCGTCGAGCTGGTGCGCGAGGGCGGCACGCGCATCGTCGGGCAGGCGTGCAACGACGTGGTGGTCAGCCAGTCGATCGCCCGCCTGATGAACCTCGAGGCGCGCCTCGATGGCAACCTGGTCTCGCACTACCGCGTCGACGGGCTGATCCTCGCCACGCCCACCGGCTCGACGGCCTACAGCCTCGCCGCGGGCGGCCCCATCCTCACCCCCGACCTCCGCGTGCTCGTCCTGACGCCGATCTGCCCGCACACGCTGGCGCACCGCCCGCTCGTCGTGCCGGCCTCGTCGCACCTCTCGCTCCGGCTCGCCGTTCCCGCCGCCAACGTGCTCGTCACGATCGACGGCCAGACCATCGCCACCCTCGGCGAGCGCGACCACGTCGAGGTGTGGGCCGCCGAGCGCCCGCTCAAGCTCTACCGTCCGGCCGAGACCAGCTACTTCGACATCCTGCGCGAGAAGCTCGCCTGGGGCGGCGGCCCGCATGGCCGAAAGCCCCCGTCCGGTTCGTAGCAACTCCGATGCGCCTTCGCCGATAAACTGGCCCGTCCGACCGCGCCGGCCGAAGTCCGGAGCTTTCAAGCGGCCGGACATCACGCAGTGAAAGGCAACGAAGAGTGCTCACCCACCTCCGCATCAGCGACTTCGCGCTCCTCGACGACGTCGAGCTCGCGCTCGGTCCCGGGTTCAACGTGCTCACCGGCGAGACCGGCGCGGGCAAGTCGCTGCTCGTCGAGGCGGTGGCGCTCCTGCGCGGCGGTCGTGCCTCGGCCGAGGTGGTGCGCGCGGGCGCCGAGGAGGCGCGCATCGAGGCGCTCTTCGAGCCGGTGGGGAGCGCCGCCGTGGGCCTCGCCGAGCGGCTCGCCAAGGCGGGGATCGAGCCGGCCGAGGAGGGGCTGGTCGTGCGCCGCGTGATCGGGAAGAGCGGCCGCGGGCGGGTCTACATCAACGGCGCGCTCTCGACGGCGGCCAACCTCGCCGAGCTGGCGGGTGGGCTGATCGACCTCGCGGGACAGCACGAGCACCAGACGCTGACCGACCCGGCGCGCCACCTCGCGGCGCTCGACGCGCACGGCGTGGCGCCGTCGCTGTTGGCGGCGGTGGCGGAGGCGCACGCGCGGCTCGGGGCGGCCGCCGAGGCGCTCGCGGCGACGCAGCTCGACGAGCGGGCGCGCGCCGAGCGCGAGGACTTCCTGCGCTTCCAGTTGAAGGAGCTGGAGGAGGCGGATCTCCAGGCGGGCGAGGACGCGACCCTGAAGGCGGAGCGCGAGCGGCTGCGGGCGGACGAGAAGCTCCACGGCGCCGCGCAGCGGGCGGAGCAGGCGCTCTACGCGCGCGAAGGGGCGATCGTCGAGGAGCTGGGCGCGCTCGGCCGCGAGCTGGCCGAGGTGGGGCGCTCCGACCCGGCGCTGGCCGGCCTGGGCGCGCGGCTCGAGGAGGCGCGGGTCACCCTCGAAGATCTCGCCGACTCCTTCCGGCGCTACGCCGACGGCATGAACGGCGATCCGGAGCGGCTCGCCGAGGTCGAGGAGCGGCTGCACCTCGTGACGAAGCTGCTGCGAAAGCATGGGGCCCCGCCGAAGGGCGGGGGCGCCGGAGGCCCACAAAGAGGAACGGACATCGCGGAGGTGCTCGCGCGGCAGGCGGCGATGGCGAGCGAGCTGGAGGCGCTCGGGCGCAGCGAGGAGCGGCGGGCCGAGGCGGAGCGCGCGCTCGAGGAGGCGCGGCGGGCGGCGGCCAAGGCGGCCACCGCGCTGTCCGAGGCGCGGCACGAGGCGGCGGCGCGGCTCGCGGCCGACGTGTCGCGCATGCTCGGCGAGCTGTCGATGGGCGGAGCGTGCCTGACCGTCGACGTGACCCACCGCGCGGCCCGCGAGGGCGACGATCCGGCGCTGCTGTTCGACGGTCGGCGCCTCGGTCCGTCGGGCTGGGACCGCGCCGAGTTCCTGCTCGCGGCGAACCAGGGCGAGGAGGCGCGGCCGCTCGGGCGCGTCGCCTCGGGCGGCGAGTTGTCGCGCGTGATGCTGGCGCTGAAACGTGTTCTAGCGCGCGCCGACACGGTCGGGACGTACGTGTTCGACGAGGTCGACTCCGGCATCGGCGGCGCGGTGG
>JAJXSP010000207.1 GCA_021784515.1 Myxococcales bacterium
GCATGTCGCTCGACGAGATGGCGACCGCGCTCGCGCAAATGGCCGGCGTCGAGGTCTCCGCACCGGCGAAGCGACGCGGTTCCGTGCTGGCCCCCGCGCGGCCGCGGGAGCGCCCGTCCTCCGAGGGGCGGCTTCGCTGGGCGGAGGCGCGGTATCGCGCCCTCGTCGAGCAGATCCCGGCGGTGACGTTCATGGCGGCGCTCGAGGGCGGCCTCAACGAGGTGTACGTGAGCCCCCAGATCGAGGCGCTGCTCGGCTTCTCCCAGGAGGAATGGGTGGGCGACCCGACTCTGTGGTACCGGCAGCTTCACCCCGACGACCGCGAGGTGTGGAACCGCGAGTTCGCGCGCGGCTGCGCGACGGGAGGGCCGTTCCGCGCCGATTGCCGGTTCCTCACGCGCGATGGGCGCGCGGTCTGGGTGCACGGCGAGGCGCGACTCATCCGGGACCGCCGGCGACCGCCAAGGGCGAAAGTTGCTATCCTCGATTTGCCCTCCCCTCCCGCCAATTCGGAGCCCCGTGACCAATCCCTCCCACGATCTCAGCGCGCTTCTTCGCGACCGTTTTGGTTTCCCCGATTTCCGCCCCGGGCAGCGGCAGGTGGTCGACGCGGTGATGACGCGTGGCGCGGCGCTCGCGGTGTTCCCCACCGGAGGCGGCAAGTCGCTCTGCTACCAGCTGCCGGCCCTCGCGCTGGAGGGCGTCACGCTCGTGGTGTCGCCGCTGATTGCGTTGATGAAGGACCAGATCGACTTCCTCACCAAGCGTGGCATCGAAGCGGCGCGGCTCGACTCGTCACTCGGCGAGGAGGGCGCGAAGGACGTGGCGGCGCGGCTCGAGGCGGGGCGGCTCAAGCTGCTCTACGTCGCGCCCGAGCGCTTCAACAACGAGCGGTTCCTCGACACCCTCGGAAGGACGCCCATCGCCCTCTTCGCCGTCGACGAGGCGCACTGCATCTCCGAATGGGGGCACAACTTCCGCCCCGACTATCTCAAGCTCGCCGGGATCGCGAAGCAGCTGGGCGCCCGGCGCGTGCTGGCGCTCACCGCCACGGCCACGCCGAGCGTCGTCGCCGACGTCTGCAGCGGGTTCGCCATCCCGAAGGATTGCGCGATCGTCACCGGCTTCTATCGGCACAATCTCGCGATGCTGACGACGCCGGTGGCGGCGCACGAGCGCGACGCGCTGCTCGCCTTGCGCCTGCGCTCCCGCGCGCCCGGCTCCACCATCGTCTACGTCACCCTGCAGAAGACGGCGGAGCGGGTGGCCCAGGTACTCGAGCGGGCCGGGTTCCCGGCGCGGGCCTACCACGCCGGGCTCGACGCCGAGCCGCGCGCGGCGATCCAGGATTGGTGGATGGCCTCCGAGCGCAACGTGGTGGTGGCCACGATTGCGTTCGGGATGGGAATCGACAAGGCCGACGTGCGGTACGTCGTTCATTACAATCTGCCCAAGAGCCTGGAGAGCTACAGCCAGGAAATCGGGAGAGCGGGGCGCGATGGAAAACCCTCCATCGTGGAGCTGCTGGCCTGCGCGGACGACGCGTCCACGCTCGAGAACTTCGCATTCGGCGACACGCCCACCGAGGAGGCGATCGCCGGCCTGGTGGCGGACCTCCTCGGTCGCGGTCCGGCATTCGACGTGGCGCAATCCGATCTCTCCGCCCGCTACGACCTCCGCCCGCTGGTCCTGAAGACCGCGCTGACGTACCTCGAGCTGCTCGGCGTGCTGCGGCAGGGGACACCCTATTACGCGGGATTCGAGGTACGGCCGCTCCACGCAATCGAGGACATCTATTCCCGCTTCGACCAGAACCGGGCGGCGTTCCTGACACGGGTGTTCGAGGCGGCGAAGAAAGGACGAATCTGGTATTCGCTCGACCCGCTCGAGGTCGCTCGCCGCCTTGGGGAAGAGCGGCAGCGGGTGGTACGGGCGCTGGAATATCTCGAATCGCAGAAAATGGTCGAGCTGCGGGTGTCGGACGTGCGGCAGCGCTACTCGCGGCTTCGGCCGGCGGAGGACGCGGCGGCGTTGACCGGCGAGTTGATGGCGCGCTTCCGGCGCCGCGAAGAGCAGGAGATCGCGCGATTGAAGATGGTCCTCGACCTCGTGACCCACGACGGCTGCCAGGTCAATGCGCTGGTCGGGTATTTCGGAGAGGTCCGGCCCGCGCCCTGCGGTCACTGCTCGTTCTGCAGGTCGGGGCGGCAGGCGCTCCCCGCCTCGCGTCAGACACCGCCATTGCCGGCCGGTCTCGACGTGGTCGCATTCCAGGAATTGCGCAAAAAGCACCCCGGCGCGCTCGGCCACCCGCGTCAGGCGGCGCGCTTCCTGTGCGGATTGACCAGCCCGGCGCTCACCCGCGCGAAGCTCGCCCGGCACGCGCTCTTCGGTGCGCTCGAGGACAGGCCCTTCCTCGACGTTCTTGGGTGGTGCGCGAAGAATTGAGAGCACGCTGCTCCCACGGATGACCGGCCCCGCCTCCCAGCAGTTCATCGACTCGTGCCTCCTGCTCGATCTGGAGACCTCGCGCGACGGACGCCTGCGTCGCATCGGCGCGGTGCTCGGCGAACGCACCTTCGAACGTCAGGGGCGCTTGCACCCGACGGCGGCGCTCGCCGACCTCGATGCCTTCGCCGCGCCCGCCGAGCGGGTGCTCGGGCACAACCTCCTCGGTCACGATCTCCCGTTCCTCGACGGGCTGGCGCCGCACCTCGGGCTGCTCCGCAAGCCGGTGGTCGACACGCTCTACCTTTCGCCGCTCGCCTTCCCGAAGAACCCCTACCACCCGCTCATCAAGCACTACAAAGACGACGCGCTGCTGCGCCAGGCGGAGAGCGATCCCGTCGCCGACGCGCGGCTCGCGGCGCGGGCCTTCACGCTCGAGTGGGACGAGTTCGCCCGGCTCGCCGCGCAGGGCGACCTCGCACCGGCGGTGTTTCGACATTGTCTGGGCGCCGCGACGGGACGCGCCCTCGGCCTCGCCGACGCCCTCGCCGCGGCCGGCGCGCCGCTCCTCGATCGCGACGGCGCGCGCGACGCGATCCGGCGGCTGGCCGCGCCCCACACCTGCGCCACCGCGCTCGCGGCGCTCATGGACGAGATCGACGCCGGCGCCGTCGACCTCCCCCCGCTCGCGTTCTGCCTCTCGTGGCTGCCGGTGGCCGGCGCCGATTCGATCCTGCCGCACTGGGTGCGGCGTCAGTTCACCGGAGTGGCGCCGCTCGTCCGGCGCCTGCGGGACGTGCCGTGCGCGGATCCCGCGTGCGCCTATTGCCGTGAGATGCACGATCCGGTCGGGCAGCTGAAGTCCTATTTCGGCCTCGACGGATTCGTGCCGAAGCCGGCCGCGCCCGACGGGACCAGCCTGCAGGCGGCGATCGTGCGCGCGGGTCTCTCGGATCGGCCGCTCCTCGCGCTCGTCCCGACGGGCGGCGGCAAGTCGATTGGCTATCAACTGCCGGCGCTCGCGCGGTACCGGCGGCGGGGCGCGCTCACCGTCGTGATCTCGCCGCTGCAGGCGCTGATGAAGGACCAGGTCGACGGCCTCAATCGGCGCACGCAGGGCCACCTCGCCGCGGCGCTCGTCGGCACGCTCACGCCGCCCGAGCGCGCCGAGGTGCTCGCGCGCGTGCGCCTCGGCGACGTGGCCATCCTCTACGTGTCCCCCGAGCAGCTCCGCAACCGTTCGCTCCGCGGCGCGCTCGCGAACCGCGAGATCGGCTGCTGGGTCTTCGACGAGGCCCACTGCCTCTCTCATTGGGGCCACGACTTCCGCCCCGACTACCTCTATGCGTCGCGCTTCATCCGCGAGCTTTCGGCGGAGCAGCACGTGGAGCCGCCGCCGGTCGCCTGCTTCACGGCGACGGCGAAGCGCGACGTGAAGGCGGAGATCCTCGCGCACTTCCGCGAGGGGCTCGGACAGGGGCTCGATCTCTTCGAGGCCGGCGTCGCGCGCGACAACCTGCACTTCGAGGTGCACCTCGTCGACGCGCCGCGGAAGCTGGCGACGGCCGCCTCGCTCCTGCGGGAGGGCCTCGGGCTCGACGCCGGAGCGGAGTTGCGGGGCTCCGCGATCGTCTACTTCGCGAAGCGCCGCGCGACGGAGGAGGCGGCCGCGCACCTGTCGCGCGAGGGGCTGCCCGCCGAGGCATTCCACGCCGGGCTCGAGCCCTCGGTGAAGCAGCGCGTGCAGGAGGACTTCCTCGCCGGCGCCGTGCCGATCATCTGCGCGACGAACGCCTTCGGCATGGGCATCGACAAGCCGGACGTGCGCCTCGTGATCCACGCCGACGTGCCGAGCACCCTCGAGAGCTACCTTCAGGAGGCGGGTCGCGCGGGGCGCGATCGCGACGCGGCGCGCTGCGTCCTGCTCTACGCCGCGCCCGACGTGGAGACGCAGTTCCGGCTGCTCGCGCGGTCGCAGCTCACCCGGCGCGACATCGCGGCGATCCTGAAAGGCCTCAAGCGCGCCCGGCCGCGCGGCCAGGAGGAGGTGGTCATCACCACCGGCGACCTGCTCCGCGACGAGGAGGTCGATACCAGCTTCGACGTGGACGACCGCGCCGCCGACACCAAGGTGAAGACCGGCATCGCCTGGCTCGAGCGCGCGGGCCTCGTCGAGCGCAACGAGAACCAGACGCGCGTCTTCCAGGGGCGGCCGCGGGTGAAGAGCCTCGCGGAGGCGGAGAAGCGCATCGACACCATCCGCCCGCCGCTCGCGCCCGCGGCACGCGAGCGCTGGCTGGCGCTCCTCGAGGCGCTGATGAACGCCGCGCCCGACGAGGGGCTCAGCAGCGACGATCTGGCGCTCCTCCCCGACGTGCGTCGCACGCTTCCCGAACGGCGCGCCGCCGACGGGGAAACCCCTGGACAGGCGGTGCTCGAATCGCTGCTGGCGATGGTGCGCCACGGCCTCATTCAGGACGGGCTCTTGTGCACCGCGTACGTGCGCTGGAAGGTGGCCGACAACGCGGCGCGCCGCTTCGACCGGCTGGCGACGCTCGACGCCGCGCTCGTCGACCTCCTGCGCGAGGAGAGCCCCGACGCGGAGAGCGGCCAGTGGCAGTCGCTGTCGCTGCGCCGGATCAATCAGCGGCTCCTCGACGCGGGCCATGCGAGCGACCCGGAGGCCGTGCGGCGCCTCCTCAAGAGCCTCGAGTGGGACGGCCGCGGCATGGCGCAGAGCCGCGGCAGCATCGACCTCCGCTACGTCGCACGCGACCACTACCAGGTGCGTCTCCAGCGCAGCTGGGCGGCGCTCTCGCAGACCGCGGAGCGGCGCCGCGCCGTCGCGCGGGTGGCGCTCGATACGATCCTCGGGCGCGTGCCGGCCGAGCAGCCCCCCGCGGCCGACGTGCAGGTGTCGTTCGCGCTCGGCGACGTCGCCCGCGCGGTCGACGAGGACCTCGTGCTGCGCGGGCAGGTGCGCGACGCGCTCAAGGCCATCGAGCGCGCGCTCACGTTCCTGCACGAGCAGAAGGTGATCCTCCTGCAGCAGGGCCTCGCGGTCTTCCGGCAGGCGATGGTGATCCGCCTCCGCCCCGAGTCGCACGGGCGCGGCTACACCGTCGGCAACCACGAGGCGCTCGCCCACCACTACCAGGAGCGGATCTTCCAGGTGCACGTGATGGACGAGTACGCCCGGCTCGGCGCCGCGAAGGTCGAGCAGGCGCTGCGCCTCGTCGCCGCCTACTTCTCGCTGGAGAAGGCGGCGTTCGTGCGCGAGTACTTCGCGGGGCGGCGCGAGATCCTCGAGCGGGCCACGACCGAGGAGTCGTTCCAGCGCATCGTCGAGGCGCTCGGCAGCCCCGCGCAGACGGCGATCGTCGCCGCGCCGCCGGACGACAACCTGCTCGTGCTCGCCGGACCGGGCGCCGGCAAGACCCGCGTCGTGGTGCACCGCGTGGCGTGGCTGGTGCGAGTCAAGCGGGTGCCGCCGCGATCGATCCTCGTGCTCGCGTTCAACCGCGGCGCGGCGCTGGAGGTCCGGCGGCGTCTGCGCGACCTCATCGACGAGGACGCGCGCGGCGTGACGGTGCAGACCTACCACGGCCTGGCGCTCCGCCTGACGGGCCGCTCGCTCGCGGGCGCGCTCCAGCGCGGCCACGAGGCGCCGGAGTTCGACGGGCTCATCGAGGAGGCGCTGCGCATCCTCCGTCCCGGCGCCGACGCGACGTTCGATCCCGACGAGGAGCGGGATCGGGCGCTCGCCGGGTACTCGCACATCCTCGTCGACGAGTACCAGGACATCGACGAGCGCCAGTACGAGCTGATCTCCGCGCTCGCCGGCCGCACCGCCGGCGATCCCGACCGCAAGCTCGCCATCCTCGCCGTCGGCGACGACGACCAGAACATCTACGCCTTCCGCGCCGCGAACGTGGAGTTCATCCGGCGCTTCGCCGCCGACTACGCCGCCAGGCAGCACTTCCTCGTCGAGAACCATCGTTCGACGGCCAACATCGTGGCGGCCGCCAACGCGCTCATCGCCCCGAATCGCGATCGCATGAAGACCGCCCACCCCATCCGCGTCGACGCGCGGCGCGCGGCGACCCTTCCCGCCGGCGGCGCATGGGAGAGTCGCGATCCCCTCGCGCGCGGTCGGGTCCAGATCCTCGCCGTCCGCGATCGGCTCTCGCAGGGGGCGGCGGTGCGCGACGAGGTGCGGAGGCTCCGGGGGCTCGATCCGTCGGTCGCGTGGTCGAGCTTCGCGGTGCTGTCGCGCCACCGCGCGGACCTCGATCCCGTGCGCGCGGCGCTGGAGGCGGCGGGCATCCCCATTCGCCGCACCGTCGCCCGCGAGAGGATGCCCCCCGTGCTGCGCCTCCGCGAGGTGGCGGCGCTGCTCGACGCGCTGCACGCGCAGCCCACCCGCCTGCTCGACGACGGCGACCTGCGCGCGCTGCTCGCCGCGACTTCGCCCGGCCGCGAGGACAACCCCTGGCTGCGCCTCCTCGACGAAATCCTCGAGTCGTGGATCACCGAGAGCGGCGCGCCGCAACCCGCGCGCGACTTCGCCGAGCACGTCGTGGAGTCGCTGATCGAGCAGCGGCGCGAGCAGACGATCGGGCGGGGCGTGCTGCTCTCGACGATCCACGGCGCGAAGGGGCTGGAGTTCCCGCACGTGCTCGTCCTCGACGGCGGAGGGGCGAGCGACGGCCGTACGAAGGGCAGCGAGGAGGAGGAGCGGCGCGTGCTCTATGTCGGCCTGACCCGCGCGCGAGAGACGCTCTGCCTGCTGCAACGCGCCGATGCACGCAATCCGTTTCTCCACGCGCTCGACGGCGACTTCAGCCTCCGTCGGGTGGCCGCCCCCTCGCCGCGGCCGGGCCCGACGGCGAGCTACGAGGTCCTGTCGCTGACCGAGCTGTACGTCGACTACGCGGCGCGATTCGCGCCCGAGGACGCGCTTTCCGCGCGCCTTGGCGACCTCCACCCCGGCGACGCCGTCCGGCTGGAGGAGCGGGCCGAATCCGTCGTCGTCGTCGATGCCGGGGGTTTCGTCGTCGGGCAACTGTCGCGGAGCGGCGCGCAGGCGTGGCGGCCGCGCCTCGCGCGGGTGCGGGCGGCGCGCGTGATCGCGATCGTGCGGCGGCGGGCCGAGGACGTCTCGGCCGACTACCCGCCCCGGTGCCCGACGTGGGAGCTGCCGGTGATCGAGGTGGAGCTGTCGGGATAGAGTTCCCGGGCTACAGGCCACACGTACGGACGTACCTGGGGACGGTATTGGCTTTCCAACAGTTCCCGCGTGACATGTCCTGCGGCGGAGCAGGCTCCGCGGGCGGCCCTCAGCCTCGGGCGGCGAGGGAGAAGGGGGCGAGGGGACGGTTCTCGATATCTTGATTCTCGGACGAAGAGAGAGCGGACCGCTTCAGCCTGTGCCCGACCGCCCGCACTCCAGACCCCGCCCCATCCGTCCCGTTTGCGCGCGCTCCCGAGGCGAGACCCGTCGCAGGGCGACGCCGGCCGCTTCTCGGGGCTGATCAGGGTTTCGGCCGAACCCGTGTCGAAGGCGAGGCGGAGCTTCGCGTCGCCGTTCGGTCCCCAGATGCGCGCACGAATGATGATCAGATCCCGAAGCGGATTGACGGAAGGACGAGGGGACGGTTCTTGATATCTCGATTTCCAAGCGCCCAGCACTCAGGCCACTCCTCCAGGATGCTGCGAGTGAGCGTCGTGTGGCCCACTCCCATGTCATGTCGTGTACTGGCGGTGCGTGCCAATGAACCTGGTCCACACCGCCTGCCCCAGGCGAGATCAGATCGCGGTCGGGCTGGCGCTGCGCCCGCGCCGGAGGACTCCCGGGCAGAAAGCGCCGGGGAAGCAACCGGCCCGCGCCCCTCTTCGAGTAGCATCGAGCGATGCCGTCACGCAACGCGCCCTGCCCCTGCGGCAGCGGCAAGAAGTACAAGAAGTGCTGCCTCGCGCGCGACGAGCAGCGCGCCGCTGAACCGCGCCCGGCGGCACCGACGGTGCCGCAGCTCGCGCCGGAGGGCTGCAACTTCACCCCGGGCCTCATCGCCGAGATCATCGTGAGCCCCGGCGACGATCCGCGCTGGCGCGATCTCGGCCTCAGCCGCTACGCCATCGCCAAGCTCCGCGTCGGCGAGCGTGCGGTCGCCGATCGAGCACTCCAGCGCGCGATCGAGCGCCATCGTCGCGGCTGGACCATCGAGAAGCTCCGCGCGATGGACACGGACGAGATCCGCGACCGCCTCGCTCGCCTCGGCGTCGACGTAGATCGCGATCTCGTGGCGCCGGCCGCCACGCGCTGGTCGGCATGGGCGCTCGCCGACGAGTGGGTGGAGCGCGACACCTTCACCGGCAGCGACGAGGACGCCGACTTTGCCAGGCTCGCCGCGTGCGAACTCTGGCGCCGCCTCCTGCCCGACCGACCGTCGATCGAGATGCTCGACGACTGGATGCAGGAGGGCTACATGCTCGAGGCGGCGAAGCGCGTCCCGGCGGCCTGCGACGTGTGGTGGCGGGTCTGGGAAGTCGTCCGCACTCGCCTCAGTCCCGAGATGCGGACGGCACAGCAGGCCAATCCGGTCTTCACCGGTCTCCAGTCGCTGGGCAATTGGTTTCAGGAGTTCGAGAGGCACCTCGGCAACGCGGCGATCAAAAACGCACGCTACGCCGAGCTCGACCGGCAACTCTGCGAACAGTGGATCGCGCAGTTCACCGAGGAGAGCGAGCTCTCGCAACAGAACTTCCGGCGCTCGCTGGCGACATGCATCTTCAGGCTCGGGCGCGCTGACGAGGCGCTGGCCGTGCTGCACGCCGCCGTCGAGCGGTGGCCCGTCGACGCGTGGGGCTACATTGCGCTCGCCGATGCCCACCTCCACGACTACCCGACAAACCCGGGAATCCCGCGCGACACTGCGGCCGCCCGGAGTTGGCTCGAGAAGGGGCTCGCGGCGGTCGCCGCCGACGAGCGGGGGCGCGCACACCTCGAGGAGCGCCTCGGGTGGCTCAAGGCGCAAGAGCCCCCGTAGCGCTCCCCCGGCGAGGACTTCGAGGTATCGCGTGACGCCCACGCGACCCACCCGCTCGTTTCTGTAGGGACGACAGGGCGCCAGACGAATCCCCGCCGCATGGCCGGCTGATCCATAGACGACAAGCGTCGCGGCAACGCGCGGCGCGCCCGTCAATCGGGCGGCGCGGGATCGTGGCAGCCCCCTGTGCCGGCGGCCGGCGACTCGGGCGTGCTCAAATCGCGGCCGCAGGAGAAGTCGAACAGCTCGAAGAGCGACTCGGCCGCGGCGTCGCGCGCGCCGAGCGGCGGCAGCGCGAACAGGTCCTCGATGAAGCGCGTGATCGAGACGTGATCGCGCGTCGAGCGCGGCGATGCCCACGCGGCGTTGATGCTGAAGCTGTCGCTCAGATCCAGCGGCGGCCGAGCATTGCGATCCCGACGAGCAGCACGACGGCCGAGGCGAGCGCCCACTGGTTGCCGGGAGCGTGGCGGTGGCGCAGGAGCACCGCCGGGTTGCCCTCAAGGCGCTCGAAGCGGAGCGTGCCGCCGTCGAGATCGCGCACGCCGCCGACGGGGAGGTAGAAGTCGGTGACGGTGCCGGCG
>JAJXSP010000208.1 GCA_021784515.1 Myxococcales bacterium
AGCGTAAGGGCCCGGCCCGAGGGGTGTCAATTCGAGGGTCCTGCATTTCTATCGATGGTTTCCTGCGCGGGGGTCTGGTTCGCAGCCGGAGCAGGTACTCCGTCGGTGAGCGAAGCGAACCATCCCGTCTCCCCATGGGAGAGGTCGCTTCGCGAAGCGAAGCGGGCGAGGGCAGGCGTGTTCCCTCACCGAGCCCTCTCCCAGAGGGAGAGGGGATCGGAACGGACGCCGCTTCCTGTCGAGAACTCGCCTTGGCCGAACACCGCTGGGGGACGATATAGCCTTTGGCGCGATTGAGGTGGGGCTGTCGGACGTCTCGGACGTCCGCGTCAGCCCAAGTCCGGCGCCAGCCCGAGCTGCTTCGCCAATCGCGTGAATGCGGCGCGCCACGACTCCTCGAGATTGGCGGTCCGCTTGACCCCCGGCTCGAGGTGGAACGCCTTTGCGCGCAAGACGCCCTCGTCGCGGTGCGACTTCAAATCGGCGCGGCCGACGAGGCGGTCGCCGACCAGCAGCGGCAGCACGTAATAGCCGTATTCGCGATCGGGTTCGCGCTTGTAGACCTCAATCAAATGATCGAAGCCGAACAGGCGGCGCACGAAGGCGCGGTCCCACAAGAGGTTCTCGAAAGGCGATAAGAGGACGCCGCCCGCCGGCGCTTCGTCGCGCAGCTCGGCGTCGGCGGGGACCCAGACCGGCGGGCCGCCGTCGTCGATCTCGAGGCGACGAAGCGCGCCTTCGGCGGCGAGCGCCTCGAGGTGCGGGGCGATCCGCGCAGCGCCTCCGTCGAGGCGGAAGTGCTCTACCACGCCGCGGTCGGTCAGCGCGCCGCGGGCCCGCACCGCGCGCGATGCGAGGCCGCGCAGCGTCGCCGCCTCGTCGAGATCGGGCGCCTGGAGCACCGACGGCGGCAGCACGCGCTCGGGAAGATCGTAGAGGCGCTGGAAGCCCTGGCGGCCGCTCACCACCAGTTCGCCGGCGGTCCACAGCGCGTCGAGCATTCGCTTGGCGGGCTTGAGGTTCCACATGCCGCCGCCGCCGCAGGCCCCCCTGGGATTGTCTTGCGGGGGGAATCCCCCCGCCTCGAAATGGCGCGAGGCGAGCGGGCCGCGCTCGCGGATCTCGTCGCGGACGCGGCGGGCGAGCGCGCGATCGGAGTCGATCACCGGACCCCACCAGTGGTGCCGCCGGCGGGCGCGCATGCGCTGGCGGAACAGCGGCCAGTCCTCGACGGGGACGAGGCACGCCTCGTGCGCCCAGTACTCGAACAGGCGTCCGGCGGCGAGCAGCCCCGATACCTCGCCCGGCGCGACGGCGCCGGCGCGCGAGCCGAGCACGAGCAGGTGGCTCCGCTCGACGGTGGCGATCGAGTCGAGCTGCACGCAGGAGAGGCGGCGCACGATCTCCACCACCTGATCGCCGTCGGCGCGGCGGAAGCGCGCGGCGTAGCGCTGCCAGCTCACCACGTGGCGGCGCAGCGCGGCGAGACGGACGGGAGTGGACACGGCGCGAGTGTCCCCGATCGGGCCGCGGGGGCAACGCGGAAAGGGTCGTGTCGCGGCGTGAGCGCGCGCCCTGAGCGCGGATCGCTGCGCGTCGCCGGGCGCTGACGCCGCTTGTGCGACGGACGCCCTTCGCGCGAGACTTCCCGCATGAAGACGCGCCTCGCCCTCGTCGCGCTCTCGGCGCTGGCCGGCTGCGCCGGCAAGATCGCCGACGACGCCACCGCCGGCTGCATTGCCGGCAACCGCAGCCAGTGCGTGGAGCAGGCGGAGCTCGGCGATCGCTTCGCCTGCGCGCGCCTCCACGATCACTCGGTGTGGTGCTGGGGATCGAACGCCGAGAGCCAGCTCGGCTACATGACGACCGACCTGTGTCCGATGGTGCTCCCCAACGGCCAGACGCAGTCGGTCTCCTGCCACACCTACCCGTTCCAGGTGCCCGGCCTCAACAGCGTCACCAACCTCGCCGCGGGGCGCCAGTTCGCCTGCGCGGTGAGGGCCGACGGCGGCGTGTGGTGCTGGGGCTCGAATTCCGCCGGGCAGCTCGGCAACGCGGGAGCCCCGTCGAGCGTGACGCCGACGCAGGTGGCGGGCCTCGGCGGCGTCCAGGCGATCGCGCTCGGCGCGCGCCACGCCTGCGCGCTGCAGGACGGCGCGGTGCTGTGCTGGGGCGCCGACGATCGGCTGCAGCTCGGCGTGCAGAACCCGTCGCAGATTTGCATCTCGCCCGACGGCAGCACGCCGTGCGAGACCAGCCCGAAGCAGGTGATGGGGCTCGGTCACGCGACGGCGATCGCGGCCGGCGACGCGCACACCTGCGCGGTGATGGACGACGGCTCGGTCGCCTGCTGGGGCGCCAACGACTGGGGGCAGCTCGGCGGCGGCGCGGCGGGCGACCCGTCATCGAAGCCGGTGGCGGTGAAGTCGGGCCACGTCAACCCGTTCGCGAGCGCGGTGGTCGCCGGCATCGCGCACACCTGCACGCTGCGCGACGACGGCGCGGTCTTCTGCTGGGGCCGCGCCGACCACGGCGAGCTGGGCGTGCCGCCGCCGTCGCCGACGCCGGATCGCTGCCCCGGCCCGTGCAGCCCGTCGCCGCTGCAGGTGGTGACGCTGCCCAACCAGCCGAAGCTCCCGCCCGAGGCGCCCACCGCCGACGGGGGCGCGCCGCCCGACATGGCGATGGAGCCGCCGGACATGGCGATGCCGATGGAGCTGCCCGATTCGGGCGAGGCCGGCGACTTCGCGATCGCGCCCGACCTCGCGCCGGTGCCGGTGATGGGCCCGCCCACGCCGCCGACGGCGCTGAGCGCGGGCGGCTCCCACACCTGCGTCGTCGTCAGCGACGGCACGCTGCGCTGCTGGGGCTCGGACGACGAGGACGAGCTGGGCGACGGGCAGCGCGGCCCGAGCATGCCGCCGTCGGCGGTGATCGCGCAGCCGGGCGCGGCGCACGACAACCCGCTCGGCGGCGCCAAGGCGGTGTCCGCGGGCGTGGCCTCGACCTGCGCGCTGCTCGCCGACGGCAGCCTCCGCTGCTGGGGCTCGAACCTGGTGGGCGCGCTCGGCGAGGGCGACCTGGCGATGCCGCTGGGCCCCGTGCCCGTCGCCTGGTAGCGCTTCCTCGCTACCCGTGCGCTCGATATACTAAAAGGTTATGAACCACTGCGATGCTCCGTTGTCGTTTCGCAGGTTCGGAGCCGCCCTCGCCGCGCTCGCCGTCGGAAGCTGCGCCCCCCTCGGCGTTCAGAACGGCACCGACTGCACCGACGGGATGAGCTGCCCGCAGCCCGCGCAGTGCCGCGCCGGTCAGGCCTCCGCGCAGTTCGTGAAGCAGGTCGGGCCGCCGCCGGTGATGGGGCCGTGGCGGCGCGCGTCGGTGAGCCTCACCTTCGCCAACTGCAGCGGGCAGACGTGGCAGGCCGGCTCCTTCGCGCTGCGCCCGGCGCACGGGATCGACGCCGGCACGTGGGGCGTCGCGCGCGTGCCGCTGCCGGTGGACGTCCCCGACGGGCAGCAGCTCACCATCCCGTTCGAGGTGACGGCGCCGGACTCGACGGGCGCGTTCATGTTCTCGTGGGCGATCGCGCACGAGGGCGTCGAGCTGTTCCAGGAGCCGTCCGAGCCGGTCCCGGTCCACGTCGTCGCGGTGGCCGACTGCAGCACCGTCGGCCCCGAGGCGCGCTTCCGCGCCCAGACCACCCCGGCGCGCTTCGTGGCGACGAACTCGCCCGTGCACGCCAGCGCCACCTTCGCCAACTGCGGCCCGAGCCCGTGGAGCGCCGACGTGGCCTTGACCTCGCGCGGCGACCCCGGCGACGCGTGGGGCCCGACCACCATCGCCCTGCCCTTCGACGTGCCGCCGCAGAGCGAGGTGGCGATCCCGATCGAGGGCGTCGCGCCCGGCAAGCCCGGCCGCTATCCGTTCGCGTGGCAGCTCGCGCGGGGCGGCAACGTGTTCGGCGACCCGACGCCGCCGACGGAGTCGATTGTCCTCGACGGGTACGACTGCTCGCACGACGGACCGCCCGCGCGCTTCGTCTCGCAGACCGACCCCGGCGAGCTCGACCCGGGGCAGTCGGTGGACGTGAACGTGCGCTTCGCCAACTGCAGCGACGGCGAATGGGACGACAGCTTCTCCCTCGACAGCGCGCTCGACAACCACGACCGCCCGTGGGGCGTGGGGCCGATCCCGCTCTCGCTCCCCATCGGCAGCGGCTTCGCGATCGACGTGCCGTTCCAGATCCACGCGCCCGGCAGCCCGGGCTTCTACGGCTACCAGTGGGGGATCGAGGACCGCGGCGGCACCATCCTCGACGACCCGGGACCGCGCCTCGACCTCCACGTCCGGTGCATCCCGCAGTGCGGCGACCACAACTGCGGCGGCGACGGCTGCGGCGGCTCGTGCGGCGGCTGCCCCGGCGGCTGGAGCTGCGACGGCGCGCACTGCCAGCCCCCGCAGATGCCGGACCTCCCGCAGTGCGGCCTGCTGCAATGGTGGAACCGGGGGATCAACTACGAGCACGTCGTGAGCGGCTGGAACGACACCGACCTCAACGTCGCCGGGAGCACGCCGATCCAGCTGCGCCACGACTCGCGCCTCGATCACTGGGGGATCTACGGCTGGGGCTACATGCCGGAGTTCACCGACCTCGTCACCGGCGTCCGCTTCCGCATGCTGCACCTCCGGCCGCAGCACACCAACGCGACCACCGTCGGGCACGTCTACCCCGCCGGCTTCGTCGTCGGGCTCTCGGGCGGCGACACGCAGGACACCGGCCTCCCGGTCTACTCTTCGGGCGCGCACCTCTGCATCCAGACGCTGGTGAACTACTTCCAGGCGTTCCCGCGCGGCGACGACCCCTGCCGCTGAGCGGACCCACCTCTTCATTCCACCGTCGCCGCCGAGGTTGCCGGCGCCCCCGTTCCGGGTGAGATTTCCCTCCCGTGTCGCTCCTGCTCGCCGCCGTCGGCCTCCTCGACCTGCTCGTCGCCCTCCCGCCGCTGCCGCCCACGGACGGCTGGAAGGTGGCTTCGCGCGCCGAGGGCATCGTCGCCGCCACCGCGCCGTCGGGGCTCATCGGGCCGTGGGGCTCCGCCGAGGGCGTCGTCGCCGCGCCGCTCGACGAGGTGCTGGCGCACCTGACCGACTTCGCCGCGCTCCCGCGGGAGGTGCCGCGGCTGGCGGAGGTGCGCGTGATCAGGCGCGCCGAGGGCGAGGCGATCGTCTACTTCCGCATCGACCTGCCGTGGCCGATCTCCGACCGCGACTACACCGCGCGCTATCGCTGGGGCCCGCTCCCCGACGGCGGCGCGCGCCTGGTGATCGACGACGCGGACGATCAGGGACCGCCGCCCGGCAAGGCGGTCCGCGTGCGCCTCGTGCGCGGCACCTGGGATCTCCACCCATCTCCGTCGGGGGGAACCGCCGTGCGGCACGTGCTGCTGATGGACCTCGGCGGCTGGCTGACGCGATCGATCGTCGAGCAGACCGCGTGGAAGCAGCCGCTCGAGTCGATCAAGGGCGTCCGTCGCGCCGTCGAGAGACGCTGAGCGAACGCGCACCCCGCCGTTGCGGGTCGCCGGGCCATCCTGCTACGATCGCGCGCCCATGCCGCTTCGGGGCCCGCTGTCCGTGCTGCTCGTCGGCGCCCTGCTCGTCGGTGGGGCCGCCTCCGCCGACCCGCTCGCCCTCGCCCGCACGCGCTTCGAGGACGGCACCGCGGCGTTCCAGGCCGGCCACTGCGTCGAGGCGGCGAAGGACTTCGAGGACGCCTATGCGCTCTCGCGGCGGCCCGAGCTTCTGTGGAACATCTCCGTCGCGTACCGCAAGCAGTACGAGCTCGACGGCGACGCGGCGCACCTCCGCAAGGCGCGCCTCCTCCTCGGGAACCTCGTCGAGCTGGCCCCGAGCGCCGACCTTGGGGCCGAGGCGCGGCGCGCGCTGTGGGAGGTCGAGGAGGCGCTGCACCTGCCCTCGCGCGGGCCTGCGCCGCCGCTGCCCGATCGCGGCCGGAGCGCCCTCGACCTAACGCCCCCGCCGGCTGCGACGCCGCCCGAGCGTGTGCCGCCGTCGCGTCGCTGGTGGTTCTGGACGGCGATCGCCGGCGTCGTCGTCATCGGCGGCGCGACCGGGCTCGCGATCGGCCTCGCCCCTCGCGACGGGGCGGTGCAACCTTCGGCCGGCGGCAGCTACGCGCCGGTGTTTCCGTGAAGCTGGGCCTCGCCCTCGTCGTGCTGGCCGCCGGGTGCGGTCCTCCGCGAAGCGCGCTGCACGTGGAGGTGACCGGCGACCTCCTCGCGATCGACGACCTGGTGGTGGTCGTGCGAAACGGCGCCGACCTGGCGGCCCCGCTCACCGTCGGTGACGGCCAGCCCTTCGACCTGCCCTTCGACTTCTCGCTGGTGTTCCCGGGGGACCGCTCGGGGCGCGTCGATCTCGACGTCACCGCGCGTCGCGGCGGCGTCGCCGTCGCACATGGTCTCGGCAGCGGCGCGATCGCCCCCGGCGAATCGGCTGAGGCCACCGTCGCGCTCTCGTCGCTGCGGCCGCCCGATCTCGGCGCCGACGGCCCCTCCGACGGCGGCGCGCCCCTCGATCTCGCCGTCGCGCCTGCCGACCTCGCGACGCCCGATCTCGTCGCGGCCGATCGCGTCGAGCCCGACGCCGACAGCGGAGATCTCGCAACGGAGCGCGCGCCCGATGCCGCGCCGGACCTCGCGCCGATGTTCGACCTCGCCGCGCCGCCCGATGCGGTTGTCGCCCCCGACCTCGCCGTCTCGCCGCCCGACGATCTCACCGTGCCGCCGCCCGACGATCTCGCCGTGCCGCCGCCCGACGACCTCGCCAGCGCGCCGCCCGATCTCGCCATCCCCGATCTCGCCACCCTGCCCGACGATCTCGCCGCGCTGCTGCCCGACATCCTCGTCGCCGACGGCGACGCCTTCGACGCGGGCACCGACTGAAAAGCCGCCCTCCTCGGGATGGCCGGTGAAAATTTCGCGGAGTCCCTCCCGCCGAAGGGAAGCGCGCCCGGCCGCCCACGCTACGATGTGCCCGTCCAGCAGCGCCCTGCCCGAAAACGGGAACCGCACGGAGACACCGATGCCCACCCTCCGCTCCACCTTCCTCCTTGGCCTCCTCGTCGCCGCCAGCTGCGGCCGCAGCACGCTCGACCCTTCCGATTCCTGTCTCGCCGGGCTCGAATGCGCCGGAATGTGCGTCGATCCCACCAGCGATCCGGCGAATTGCGGCGCCTGCGGGATGGCCTGCCCCGCCGGCCAGGTGTGCTCGAGCTCGGCCTGCGCCGCCACCTGCGCCCCGCCGCTTACCGACTGCGACGGTGCCTGCGCCGACCTCCAGAGCGCTTCCCACCACTGCGGCTCCTGCAAGGTCGATTGCGGCGCCGGCACCTGCGTCGCGGGCGCCTGCCACATGAAGGCCTGCGCCAACGGGACGCTGTGCGGCAATGCCTGCGTCGATACGCAGAGCGACCCGGCCAATTGCGGGAGGTGCGGCAACGCCTGCGCCCCGGGCACCGTGTGCGCCTTCGGCGGCTGCACCTCGAACGGCTGCCCGGCGCCGCTCGCCAACTGCAATGGCGCCTGCGTCGACCAGTCGAGCGATCCCTTCAATTGCGGCAAATGCGGGATCGCCTGTGTCCAGGGACAATCCTGCCTCGGCGGCGCGTGCCTCTGCGGGGCCGGCCTCACCTCGTGCGGGAACGCGTGCGTCAATCTGTTCAATGACCCGAACAATTGCGGCGGCTGCGGCATCCGCTGCAACGGCGGCGTGTGCGACAACGGGGCATGCGGCAATCGGTGCATGGCGCCGCTCGTCGCCTGCAACGGCAGCTGCGTCGACGAGAATTCGGACAGCTCGAACTGCGGCGGCTGCGGCGTCGCCTGCGCGGGCGGAACCCGCTGCGCCGCCGGGCTGTGCGCTTGCCCGCCCGGCCAAACGCCCTGCAACGGCGTCTGCACCAACCTCGGGACCGACCCCCGCAACTGTGGATTCTGCGGCAACGGCTGCGGCGAGAACCAGGTGCTCTGCTCGAACGGCGCGTGCACGCAACAATGCGGGGTGGGCCTCACCGCGTGCGGCCAGGCGTGCGTGAACCTCGCCAGCGACGATGCCAATTGCGGCAAGTGCGGAATCGCCTGCACCGGCGGAACCGTCTGCCAGGCCGGCGCGTGCGCCTGCCCACCCGGACTCACCCTCTGCGGCGGCGCCTGCGTCGACCTCGGCAGCAACCCCGCCGATTGCGGCCAATGCGGCCATTCCTGCAATGGCGGCCTCTGCAATCGGGGAATGTGCGCCATGCAGTGCGCCCCGGGGCTCATCCAGTGCGGCGGCGCCTGCGTCGATCCCGCGAAGGACAACCTGAACTGCGGCGCCTGCGGCGTGGCCTGCGCCGGCGGCGCGACCTGCGTCGCCGCCAGCTGCCAGTGCCCTGGGAATCAGGTCCAGTGCAACGGCCAGTGCGTGGACCTCGCCTCCAATCCCCTCGACTGCGGGTCGTGCGGCACCGTCTGCCAGAATGGCCAGGTGTGCGCCGGGGGGATGTGCTCGCTGAATTGCGGCAAGGGGCTCACCTCCTGCGGCCTCGCCTGCGTCGACACGACGAATGACTCCAACAACTGCGGCGGCTGCGGCGTGCGTTGCCGCGGCGGCACCTTCTGCACGAACGGCGCGTGCGGCTGCCCGAACGGCGAGGCCCGCTGCGGCGGCGTCTGCACCGACACCACGAGCGACCCGGCGAACTGCGGCGCCTGCGGCAACGTCTGCCCGGCGAATCAGGTGTGCTCGCAGTCGAAGTGCACCCTCGCGTGCGCGGCCAACCTCACCGCCTGCAACGACGCTTGCGTCAACCTGCAGTCGAACGACTTCAACTGCGGAATGTGCGGCAATCAGTGCTACGGCGGCGGGAGTTGCCAGATGGGCGCCTGCGCCTGCCAGGCCGGCCTCGGCTTCTGCAACCCCGGCGGCTGCGTCAACCTCCAGACGAACCCCGTCCACTGCGGCGCGTGCGGCAACCGCTGCGACTTCGGCCACCAGTGCAAAAACGGCGTCTGCGACAACCAGTGCGGCCCCGGGCAGACCATGTGCGCGAACAACGTCTGCGCCAATCTCCAGTCGGACAACTTCAATTGCGGCTTCTGCGGCAACCGCTGCCGCGGCGGACAGACGTGTCAGATGGGGATGTGCGCCTGCCCACCCGGCGAGACGCGGTGCGGATTCCAGTGCGTCGACACCCAGACCAGCAACATGAGCTGCGGCGGCTGCTTCAACGCCTGCCCGGCGCTCGCGCAATGCGTCGCCGGCCAGTGCGCCTGCCCGCAGGGGCTGACCGCCTGCAAGGGCGGCGGCCCCGGGCCCGGCGGCGCGGGCGAGTGCGTCGATCTCGACTCCAATGGTGGCAATTGCGGGATGTGCGGCAACCGCTGCCGGATGGGCGAGGTGTGCAGCCAGGGCGCGTGCAAGCCGGCCTGCGATCCCGGGCTCGCCCAGTGCGGCGCCTCCTGCGTCGATCTCCAGACCAGCAAGACCCACTGCGGGCTCTGCCAGAGCGTCTGCTACGGAAACCTCCTCTGCGTGAAGGGCGCGTGCGCCTGCCCGCCGGGAACCACGGATTGCGCCGGCCAGTGCGTCGACCTGGCGACCGATCGTTTCGATTGCGGCGCGTGCGGCACGGTGTGCGCCGTCGGCCTGACCTGCCAGAACGGCGCCTGCAAATAAGCCAGAGGAGGATTCGGAAACGGAACAGGGAGCGCCCGCCCGCACGCAGTTGTCCCCCTCCGCGGAAGTGTCAATCTTGAGCCGTAGCGCCTCGACGGAGGCGGGGAGTGACGACATGAACGCGAGCGGGCTTGTCTCCGCCCTGGGGCTGTTGGTCGCGACGTCCCTCGCGGCACCGGCGATGGCCCGGCCACAGGGGAGGGGCGGCACCGGGTTCGGGGCGCCCTGGAAGTTCGCGCGCATGAGCGGCAGCCAGCGGTCGTGGATCCGGCGGGCCTCGGCCCAGTCGCCCGCGTGCCACGCGTGGACGAGGGCGCTCATC